>JBPOHH010000760.1:0-3247 GCA_052035765.1 Bacteroidota bacterium | reverse complement strand
ATTTGCGAAAGTGGTTAATTGCCTTGAGCCACGCGTAACGAGTTCGGGTATAGAGTCTTGCGACAATTGCCGAAGCTGCCACCAAGCCGACAAACTCGAACACCCAAACATCAAATTTGTCTTCTCTCTGCCCGCCGGCAAATCCACCGACAGCCGTGATGACTCCCCAATTTTCCGCCTTTCGGACGACCAAATCAAGCTCATTCAGGAGCAGATGCACATAAAATCGGAGAATCCTTATCATAACATTACCATCCCCAATGCTTCGCAAATCAGGATTTCGTCCATTCGTGATGTCAAAAAAAGTGTGACGATGTCGGCGTCCCAATCCGGGCGCCGCGTCGTTATCATCTCCGAAGCCGATGAAATGACCACCGAAGCGGCGAATGCGTTCCTCAAAACCCTCGAAGAACCTCACGATCAGGTAACGCTTATCCTCACCACCGCGCGGCATGATACGCTCCCGCAGACGATTCTCTCGCGCTGCCAGCAGATCTACTGCGAGCCGCTTTCAGATGAGGATATTGCTGAGAATTTAGTGCTCAAAATGGGTGTCGAGCGCAGTGAAGCCCGACTGATTAGTTCTTTTGCACAAGGGAGTTATGCCAAGGCATGTGAGTTCCTGGACGAAGACATGCGCGCCATGCGGCTTGACGTCATTGAGATTCTGAGGTCTGCGCTCAAAAAATCCTATTACCGCGCCGACATGCTCTTCAAAATCGAAAAGCTCACCGGTGAAAAGGATAGAACGCGCGTCGAAATGATGCTCATGCTCCTCATGATTTGGCTGCGGGACTGCTACGCCTATTCCCTCGCCGGCAATAACGCGATGATAATTAACATCGATCAGCAGGAAACGATAGAAAAATTCTCGGGCGCGTTCACAGGCGCAGACTATCCGGCGGCGATTCAATCGGTTGAGGAGGCGATATCGCATGTGCGGAGGAATGTGCAGCTCCAGCTGACGCTTCTGACGATGCTTATTACGTTCAGGAGGATATTTCTCCGTGAAGTGTAGTTTCGCTTTGCACTGCTTTTCGATGGTTTATGCAACGTAATCCGACGGAGCTATGGCACAGCATGCCGTTAGTACACATATAGTTACTGACAGGTAACACGATTTGACGTTCATGTTACCATGACTAAACCATTGATGTTAATACGTCAACATCAGTCCTGCGCCATACCCCTTGTCACTGTCGTAATGTCCTGAAAGTGAGATGTACTTCGTGAGTATATAACGTGCACCTAGTCTCGTCTCACGATCTGAGTTGATACTTCCCCATAATCGTAGTCTTGATGTCAGGGGAATATCATCACGACTAAGTTGCAGCCGGATGTTCCCCGAATGGTCTATTCGAATATCTGTTCGTATGAACCAAGGCATCATGTATTGTAATCCTACGCACACGACATTTCTCCCATTTTTTGTATCCTGCTGCCCGAAAAGATTTGTTTCGGAATGATCGCTCTGCCGGTACCGCCAATCCCAGCCGGTATAGAGCGAAAGGAACTGATTTTGATCGAGATAGAGTCCAAAATGGCTTTCAGTTTCGTATCCTTTGGTATCCGTGAATCCGATTCTCCACTCTGCCTGATGTATCCACCGGGTATTTGAGAGTGTAAATGCACCATCAACGCCATTACTTTCCAGTCCTAATTGCAAACTCGGAAAATACCTTCTATCATCGTGATACACTTCTTTCAGCGCCTCTTCAGGGTTCGGTATCTGCGGATTCGCCGGTGAATCTGCATATGTAAATATTCTCCCCATTCCACTCATCATGTGGTAGAGAATATGACAATGAAAATACCAGTCTCCGTATTCTTCCCGTGCAGTAAATTCAATCGTATCAGTCTCCATTGGCATGATATCGAGCACATTTTTCAGGGGTGAATACTCTCCTTGGCCGTTGAGCACACGAAAATAATGACCATGCAAATGCATCGGATGTCTCATCATTGAATTATTTACGAGAATTATGCGAATATTCTCACCTCTTTTGATAAGAATTTTATCGGATTCCGAGATCGTTGCATTATTGATAGTCCAGACATACCTGTTCATTGTACCGGTGAGCTCAAATCGCAGCTCTCGCATCGTCCCGGGCGGCAGGGTCGTGTTCACCGGCGATTTCAGCATTGAATAATCAAGCGTGATGATCTCCTCCGGTAGTTTTCCCTCATGAGTAGGAGGATGAGACATTTCTTCATGATTGCTCGGGTGCATTTCCGGATACATTACCGCGTTCATATCCATTTGCTGCAGGCTCATTTCCATGCCCATGTCCCGGAGATTTCCACCGACGGTCATCATCTCATTCATCATTTTCATGCCGTTGAAGTACTGCAAACGAGGCAATGGAGGCGGAGTATGGCGGGTACCGGCACCAAGCCATAAAGTTGCTGAACCTGCTCTATCTTCTGATGTTGCGACAAATACCGATGCCGCGGAGTCATCGGGAATGTACACCATCACATCGTACGTTTCGGAAACGCCGATGATTAACCGGTCAACTTCTACCGGTTCTACTTCCACGCCGTCGGTAGCTACAACCGTTATCTTACTGCCGGGATAGGTCAGCCAGAAATAGGTAGATGCGCTACCATTAATGACCCTCAGCCGCACACTGTCTCCTTTTCGATAGTGCTTTGCGCCTGACTCGACCATTCCATTTATCAGGAATCGCTCGTAATACACATCACTAACATCCATTGCGTGCATACGCTTCCATTCATTTTCGAGTTTAACGGATATATTCCCCGTAACGAGCGCCTCCCAATAATTCTGAGTAGCACCTTTTTGAATAGCATACCAGTCCGTCGCGTAATGCAGCGATCTCTCGATCTCATGAGGATTCTCATCACTCCAATCACTGAGTAGTACTACTTCTTCGTTGCGTATCAAAGCGCCGCGTTTATGGATGATAAATGCTCCGTACATACCGATTTGCTCCTGTAGCATCGTATGAGAATGATACCAATATGTTCCGCTTTGTCGTACCGGGAACCGATACAGATGAGTCGTATGCGGCAAAATCGGAGCGGTGGTAAGATACGGAACACCATCTTGTTCGTTCGGAAGTAATAAACCGTGCCAGTGAATCGAGGTCTCGTGATGCATCATATTATGCACATATATCTCGGCGGTATCACCTTCGGTAAATGTAAGGGTCGGTGCGGGTAATCTGCCGTTGATTGCAATTGCTTGTTGAGGCGTACCGGTGTAATTCACTATCGTATCAGC
>JBPOHH010000058.1:0-5119 GCA_052035765.1 Bacteroidota bacterium | reverse complement strand
CCTTTGCCATGATAGAAATTGTCAAGCCATGTCATGCCGTCTTTGCCGTACATTTTGTCATCCGCCCGCCACCACTCTTTGAGTTGCGGGATGGTATCTTGGACAAGTGGCTGTGCATGGATGGTCGTCGAGACGACTAGAAGGAGCGTAAGGAGTGTGAGGATGATGTTCATCGGATGTGTACCTGCCGGGTAGATAATGCATGTATGGGCAGCATGCGTTCTATAAATGTACTCCATTGCTGTAGTTTCGGCAAGCAGTACAGAATTGTATTCTATATACTACAGTTACTTCCCTTCTTGTTCCATTGCGTTTCAAAGAAAACGCTGACGGTGAATCGCAATTACAGGCGATACCGATCCGGTCGGCGGTCGGTAAAGATATTATTGAATTCATTGAAGTTTTTGTTGCGTGTGAGCGCCGGGTCAATTTCTACAGTGAGAATACTCTCATCGTGAATACCGGACTTGGCCATTACTTTTCCATTATACCCCCAAATCGCCGATTCACCCTTGAAGCTCACTTCTTCCCCGCCACGGTGTTCACTCCCTGTTCGATTCGCCACTGCCAGATACACTTTATTCTCCAGCGCGCGGGCGGGCATGGCAATATGCCAGACATCGGTTACCAGATTCGACGGGCAGACAATCAGGTCAGCGCCTTGGAGCGCAAGAGTACGCGCTGACTCCGGAAAACGCCAGTCATAGCAAATCATGACACCGATACTGATGTCACGTTCGGGGTCGCGCACTACTACAAAACCCGTATCTCCTTCGGCAAAACAAAAGCGTTCTTTGTAGAAGAGATGCGTCTTGCGATAGACCATGCTGAGCGCCGGATCGGGCATCAGGAGTGCAGCGGAATTATACGATTTCTCACCGTCACGTTCAGCAAATCCAACGACATAGATTTGTCCACGCGCCGATGATTTGGCTTGAAGACCGGCAAGCACTTCACCATCGAAAGGGATGGACATTTCCAATGCTTCCTGAGAATTCTGAAAAAAATATCCCGATGTGGAGAGTTCGGGCAGCACGATGATATCCGACTTCAACGAGTCGATGGTAGCATGAATAGTCGTGACATTAGCCTGCAAATCACCAAATATGGGAGCAAATTGGACGGTAGAGAGTGTAAGCATGAGTGGACCGGCGTATAAAGTAGAACGTACAATGGCACAAGGTCGATACTTCACAGTACCAAACATCAAATGCCGATAAATATACTGCAAAACTACTCATTACGCCGGAATGCGCAGGTATTGATGCAGTGAGAATTATCCTGCAGGTGTATGAATATGTTATGATCGCTCGGATCTAATCGCGGTAAATTTATCATACAGATATGAATATAATAGTAACGTATATTACAACGCTGTCATTCTGAGCCCTTCTTAGGGTGAAGAATCGAAACTTGTTGCACGGTCAAGCTGTTACACCATCAGCAAGTTTCGATTCTTCAGCCCCTACGACTCCTTACCAATGACAGATTTATAACCTGTTCTTATTATATGACTTGAATTCACATAAGTGAAAGAGTTTCCCACAGAGTTTCACAGAGTTTTTCACAGAGTTCACAGCCGAATACTGCTGTGTGTGACGCTGTGAGCATACCCTGTGTAACCCTGTGGGAGGAATTCTTCCGGCTACGCAGGGAGGAAATCCTCTTTTGCAAGTATTTGCTGTGTCATTACTTGCTTTTTTTAAAAGTTTTTAATTAGGCCTTCAGTATGCTCCTCTTTACGGGAAAGTCTGAAGCAAAACCCCTACGTACCTGCTTAATGTTGAAATAATGGATATTCTAAGATAATCACTCCAATACTTCACGTATCGCATTGAGTAATTTATCAACCGTAAATGGCTTCAGGAGAATCGCTTTAGCGCCGGCTGCGTAGAGAACTTTTGCTGAATCGCTCTGCATGACACCACTTGCGGCAATAAATCGAATTGTTGGGTTCATATTCCGCAGAATTCCCATGAGTTCGATGCCTCCCATCACCGGCATCATCGTATCGGTTATCACCAGATTGATTCTGTCTTGATTGTTTGTGTATAATTGTATCGCCTCAGCGCCATTTTTAGCGAGAATCACATTATAACCATACGTTTGCAAAATATCCTCAGTAACATTTCGAATAAGGTCTTCATCATCGACAAGCAGTATTGTTTCTCCATTTCCGCTGAGTAGTTTGCCGGTTGATGATACTTCTAATTCTGTAGTTTTAGGAAGATCAGCAGGAAGATAAATTGAAAATGCAGTGCCGATATTCACCTCACTATACAGTCCTATAAAACCTCCAAGATTACGTACAATTGTGAAGACAGTAGTCAGACCGATGCCGGTGCCTTTTCCTAATTCTTTTGTTGTATAAAACGGTTCGAAAATTTTGTCTTGAAGACTGTGAGGGATTCCTTTACCTGTATCACGGACTGTGATCAAGACATATCTTCCGGCTTTTGCATCCATGTACTTATTGATGAGTGATTCATTGGCGACTACATAGCTTGCTTCGATTGAAAGAGTCCCTCCCTTAGCATTCATTGCATCGCGTGAATTAATGCACAAATTCATTAAGATTTGGTGTAATTGCGTAGTATTACCGTTGACCATCAACGCTTCCGTTGATAGATTAAGTACTACATCAATATCTCGTGGGAATGTTTCGCGGGCGATTTTGGCTACTTCATCGATAATATCATTCATATTGATCGACTCTCGCTCATCAGGAGCACCACGAGCAAAAGAGAGCACCTGTCCAATGAGTCCCGATCCGCGCTGAATTGTAGAAATAACGGTGTCGATACGTTTATGATTCGATTCATCCGGTAATTTTAACTTCAGTAATTCCATTCCCAATATGGCAGGTGTGAGGATATTATTCAAATCATGAGCGATGCCGCTTGCAAGTGCACCGATACTTTCAAGGCGCTGGGATCGGAACAATTGTTGTTCTAAACTTTTTCTTTCTGTAATATCAGTATTCGTCACGAGTATCGAAGTGGGCTCATTTGCTGAATTGCGTACTAACTTCCATCTACTCTGCACCAGAATTATTTTCCCTTCTTTGGTTCTTTGATGAAATTCACCTGTCCAATTTCCTTGAGTAAAGAGTTCTGCCCTTGCAGAATAAAAATCATCCAATTCTCTAATGCCAATAAGATCAGGAGCAAATTTCCCAATTGCCTCCTCAGAAGTGAACCCATATATCCGTGCTGCACCACTACTCCAGTATGTAATCTTGTCCTCTAAATTTCGAACAATAATCGCATCGTGGACAAGCTCCAGAAGATGGGCATGTTCTTGAAGCCTCTGTTCTGCTACTTTCAGCTCAGTAATATCATACATTGTTACCGCTAAAGCCGGTTGCTCAGCAAATATAATCGTCCGGGCAGACATTAATACCCAGATCACTTCACCTGTTGTGAGGCGTAACTGTAATGGATAATTTTTTAGAACACCGTGTTGTTCCTTTATTTTATCAATAATAATTGCTTTGTCTTCATGATTGAGATAGTACTCTATAAATTGCTGTTTGAGAAAAACCCCTTTCGGTACAGCCAGCATTTCTGCAATCAGAAGATTACTATAGAGGACTTTACCGGTCTCACTATTGGTCACAACCATCGGAACGGTAATTGCATCAACGATGTCCCGAAGATTTTTCCTATTCTTGAGAAGCACTTCTTCTGCATTCTTACGGTCGGTAATATCTCTTGTCATTAGCGTAAGACCTACAATATCATTACCGGAAAATATTGGGCTGACAAGGGTTGTGTACCAAGCTGAAGAGCCGTTCGGTCCCAATCCTACTACGTCAAAACTCTTAGATTTCTTTGTAGAGTAAACCTCTTCAAATGTTTGTTTCATGATTTGCTCGGACTCGGGCGGAACATACTTAAAAGCATTCGTCCCGATGACATCTTCTTTTGTGAATCCGGTAATCACATTATTGATATATGTAATATCATAATTACGGTCGAGTACCATGATGATATCGGGGGAATTTTCTATCAATGACCGATATTTTTCTTCACTTTCTTTAATTTTATCTTCTGCTTGTTTACGTTCGGTTATATTTTGAGCTGTACCAAATATGCGAATGACTTTTCCACTTTCATCTACTTCGCCTCGCCCAAATTCTTCAATTATACGTTTTTCACCTGTTGGGGTAGTAATATGATACATAACGGTAAAAGGTAGCCCGTCTGCTTTCGCTTTACGATTGGTCTCCAATACTACTGCACGGTCTGATTCATCAATCAAGTTGACAAACGAGTCATGAGTTTCGGTAAAAGTAGCCATGTCTGTTCCGAAGACATTATATAACTCGTCTGACCACGTAAGTGCATTGGTAATGCAATTGTAATTCCAATTACCATATTTTGCTAATCGTTGTGCTTCAGCTAACTGCATTTGACTAATATGAATCAAATTTTCTGAATGTTTTCGTGCAGTAATATCATTCTGAAAGCCTACAAAATGCGTAACTTTACCATTTTCATCCGGTACAGGCGCAATGCGAAGAAAATTCCAGAACGGAGCTCCATCTTTCTTGTAATTAAGGATTTCGCCCTCAAAGTATGTATGTTCTCTGATATTTTTTCCGATAGTCTGTACTAATTCCGTATCCGTGTTTTCTCCCTGCAGGAATCTACAGTTTCGACCCAAAACTTCATTGGGACCATATCCGGTCAAATCATAAAAACCATCATTTGCAAATAGTATCGGGTTGTCCTGAAGAGTTGCATCCGTAATAATAATCCCCTCGACGGCATTGTGCAATGCTCTTTCATAAATTCTTGATTTTTCTTCCGCTTGCTTACGATGGGTTATATCATTTACCAAAGTATGCCGAGCAGTTGTAGTACCATACATAATTGTATGTGAAGCAATTTCTACATAAATAATTTCTCCATTCTTTTTTAAATGTTGCCATTCTCCACTTTGACTATTCAATTCTTTATGCTTGCCCAGTGTTTTCAACAACCTTGAGAATTCTTTCTTTGGGAGTATATCTTTGATTGTCATCTTTTTGAACTCCTCTTTTGAATATCCGTAGTGTTTCACGGCGGCAGCATTAACTTCTAGGAATTCAAATGTATTTGCACCATATATCCAC
>JBPOHH010000337.1:0-5040 GCA_052035765.1 Bacteroidota bacterium | reverse complement strand
TAAAAACCATCGAATTTTCTTCGCTGCGCTTCCTCAAAGAACTCCAAAAAACGAAGATTCGGCGCCTGAAACTGCGTCAGATTATCCTCCTGATCCTCCGAACGCTGATTATTATCTTCTCCGTGCTTGCCTTCTCGCGTCCCGCTGTGAAGAGTTCGCTCCCAGGACTCGGCACACACGCCAAGACCAGCGTCGTCATTCTCCTCGATAACTCCTTTAGTATGGATGCTTCCGATGAAGGCGGCAATCGCTTCAAGCAGGCGAAGAACTCGGCGCTGTCCATCCTCTCGGCGCTCAAAGACGGCGACGAAGCAATCCTTTTGCCGATGAGTGTACAAGAGGAAAAGCATCCGGCGTTTTCAAGGAATTTTACATTATTAAAAGAAGAAATTACCAAACTTCCCATCGCGCCGACGACCGCCAAACTCGAAACTGCGATGCGGCTCGCCTCCACTGCGCTCGAAGCATCGAATAATATCAACCGTGAAGTCTATCTCATCACCGACGCGCAAAGGAATATATTTGCCGAAAACCTCAAGGATTCTGTTCGCTCATTTGATGACCGCGTCGCAGTCTTCGCTGTGCCTATCGGCAGAAACGCCAGCGCGTTAGAACAAAACATCTCCATCGACACCGTGAGCGTACTCACTCGTATATTCCAGCCCGAAAAGCCGGTCGAAGTCGAAGCCCGCCTGCGAAATTCAAGCGCAAAAGCAGCAAGCGGCGTAGTCGTGAGTATGCTTTTTAATGGTGAGCGCGTCGCACAGCGCACGGTCGATATTCCGGCAGGTGAAGTGCGCAGCGTACAGATTGCAGCGCCCCCGCAAAAGCGTGGTATCACGAAAGCAACCATTGAAATCGAAGGCGATGCACTCGATCAGGATAACCGTCGGTATTTTGGGTTTTCTATTCCCGCTATGCCGAATGTCGCTCTCATCGGTGCGCCACAAAGCATTAAATTCATTGGACTTCTGTTGGGTGATAATCAATCGGCAACCGTTACAACTATCGCTCCGCAGGATATTTCGGGTGTGAATTTTGGTCAGTATGATGCCGTGATTATTGCCGGTGGTCTCCGCCAAAGTGAAGCGGATAGATTAGACGGGTATATCCAAAATGGTGGCGGTGCGTTGGTGTTTGCTGATGGAACGATTGAGCCGGCGGCGTTTACGGCGGCGATCGCGCGGCTTGGGTTCTCGGGCGTAAGCGAACAGTCTTTCAGCAACGAACAGCCTGCGGGCTTCACCTCCGTTGATAAGCAACATCCGCTCTTTCAGGGTGTGTTCAAGGGTACGACGGACGCAAAAGCCGTGGTTGAATCTCCGAAGATTACCAAGGCGTTACCGGCAAGTGGCGGTCAGGCGCTCATCAGTATGGCGGGTGGTGCGTTTTTAGCGGAGTCGAAGCATGGCGAAGGTAAGATTATCTACTGCGCCGTGCCTCCGAGTACGGAATGGAGTAATTTTCCGTTCACAGGTATCTTCCCGACGATGCTGTACCGTTCGCTCGTCTATCTCACGATGCGCGAAGGTCTTGGCGCAGAAGTCACTGCCGGCGTTCCACTGACGCTTACGCTCCCCAAACGCTTCGCTGCCGGCGGGAATTTCAAGATTTTGGATGTCAATAACACCGAATTTTTCCGTCAAGCGGCTCTGCTTCCGAGCGGTGCGGCTTTGCCGGTGGGTAATTTGCAACAGCTTGGGGTATATCAGATCTTTACCGCCGACGGCAAACCGGTGACGACGGTCGCGGTGAATTTCCCATCCTCCGAAGGACTCCTTTCCTTCCTCTCAAAGGATGAATTTGACCATGAATTGAAAGAAAAAATCTCGCCCAAAGCGGTCATTGAATGGATTGATAATCCGCAGAATGTAGTAGCAAGTGTATCAAGAGCGAGGATTGGTTCGGAGTTGTGGAAGGCATGTTTGATTGCGGCGTTGCTTTGTGCTATTGCGGAGATGCTTGTGGCACGGGCTACGAAGAGTGATGTGGGTGGGGAGTGAGAGAATTTTTGTTAACTTATTCATAAATTGAGAATGAAACTTTACAAGTATATGTCACTTTCGACAGCAATTCATGTTCTAAAGAATAAGTCCATACGATTTACTCCACCAAGTATATTTAATGATCCCTTTGAAGTATTACCTAATATTTCTATTCCGAATTCTATTACAACCAAAAAAGAGGAAACAAAAACTAGAGAATTATATAAAAGAATTGCAAATTTACTTCCTACAACTGGAGATATTTCAGCACAAAGAACCAAAGAATTACTTGATCATTTTAATAACATTACAGAAAATACGCAGATAGACCCATTCTATATTTTAGGAGAAGAAACTCGAATATTTAATATTCTTCATACACTTAGAAATTACTTTGGTGTACTTTGTTTGTCAGAATCCCGAGATTCTGTGTTGATGTGGTCACATTATGCGGATAATCATTGCGGAGTAGTTTTGGAAATTGATGTAGCTGAGTCCTTACCAAAAGAATGTTTAGATGAAAAGTGTTTCAAAGTGAAATACAAACAACTTCCCCCAAATAAAACTTGGGCTAATTTTTCGATTGAAGATTTATTTATCAATAAGGGATATAGTTGGAAGTATGAAAAAGAACAAAGACTTATTATTCCATTACATAAATTGTCAAATTACGAAGCAAATCAAAATTCTTTTGATAATGGAGTAAATAACTCTATATTAACCAAAACTTTACTTTCAGAACAAATTATTTCTGTTACAGTAGGATGTAATTATAGGAACAATTCTCCCCTTGTTCAGAAGGAGTTTAAAGACTTGGTAAAATCGAATGAATACAGACATATTAAAATTGAGGCAGCATACAGAATTGAAGGTAAATATGAATTGAGATTTCAAGATGAGACAAGGTTTTTTCTTTAAACAAAAATTAGAATGGTAATTATTAATTTGTGGATTATATCTAAGGCATTATTTTTGTAAAGATTATGTAATTATCAATATTGCAAGGAAATTGAAGTACTGAAAGGATTTATTAACATGATAAGATTATATTTTGATGAAGGCGCCGGTTTCATCGGCCTTGTTTTATTACTATTTTCCATAGTATTACATATAACTAATAATATATCTTTGGCATTAGGTGTTTTAATATGTTCATTTATATTTGTCAATTTCTATTTATTTCACCATATATTTATTTTATTAGTAACGGATATGGAAGGAAGAGACTGGATGTTAAGCGCGTTGTGGAGAAAATATAAACACTTTTTTGCTTTATTATCATATTTACTTTATCCTTACCTATACTTTCTTTTTTACATGACCACAGATAGTTATTGGATTCCATTACTTTTTATTTTTTCTTTAATCTTCTTTATCAGAAAATTTACATTTGTTTATACAAAAGCTATGTATAAAAAATAGGATATTATTAGATAGATATGTTTCGCAAAGAAATCATTCATAAGCGAGGATTCATTCTCAATACTCTACACCATCTATCATCGAACAAATTTTGGTATTTCAGCTTAAGAGTATAGCATCATTTCACCTTACCATCACCTGAAAGACATGAACAAACTAAAACCAAAAATATTCAATTCTATTGAATACTTACAGCAGTTGGATTGGAGCGAGATCACCAATGACAATCGTTTCGAAGCACTCTGCAAAGCATATTTCGAGACTCTTACGGAAGAAAAAAATAATCAAATAGACAGCGTTGAAGCTTCTGCGCCGGCTGAAGGAGCAGATGGCGGTCAAGACCTAATTGTAACGTTTGGAATGAGTGATGGACTATCACAATTTGCAAGAAAGTGGGTTGTTCAATGCAAGTTCGAAAGTAGGTCAGTTGGCAAGTCTAAAATGCAATCAGTAAACATTCCAGCTCTGATTCATCAGTATGGGGCTGTTGGTTATCTCTTAATTTGCAAGACGTTACCGACTACCCAACTTGAACACCATTTTGAAGACTTGAAAAAAAATTGTCGTTTTGAATACAAATATGAAATTTGGACTGGTGATGATTTTCTCTCTCGTATCTTGGAAAAAGAGAATATTGTAAAACTATATTTCCCCAAGTACTATGCTTACATACAACTTATTGAAACTCTAACGAAAGGAATCATCCATGAATAAGGCATTTTTCTCTTACTCGCTAAACTCAACGGAAGAGTTCATCGTAACACGTTTGGCAGCAGACCTTCAAAAGGAAGACTATACCTTGGAATCCAGCAGGAATATGATGTCGGAGAATATAGATTTTGCTACTTATTCTTCAATTACGAAGTCAAATCTTTTTATTGGGGTAATGTCTGTGAATGGTAATAGATGGGAAAGGGTTTTGAAAGAATATTATGTTGCTAAAGTCCAAAATATTCCAGCTCTTTTATTAGCTGAAGATACGTTTAGTAATCTCCCCGAAAACGACCCAAACATAATATTATTCAATCGACATAGAATGTCTGAAGCTATCCAACAAGTTCAGTCTCTACGTTCAAACAAAGCCGTTCCTCACAAACCTAATCAGCCAAATTTGCTTCCATTAGTTTTTGGCGGGGCTGCTGTTCTTGGATTAATAGCACTCATGAGTAATGATAGTAACGAATCTAATAAGAAACTTAAAAAGAAAGTAAATAAGATTACTACTACTACAACTTCTATAAAAAAATTAAAAAATAAAGTCTGATTGTATGTACAAGTAGCACCTTTAACGTAAGCCAAGAGTAAAAGAATATAACCACCTCACATAAGTAAGTTGTTTTTGTAAGATAACTCAAAGCAACCTACTTGTACACTACCATAATTTAACGTATTTTTGTACCCAATAGTACCCGCCCATGCCTCTCTACGATGCACACTTTGGCGGGTTTTCGCTTTTTATAGGTGTTGCTCAACATCTCTTCCAGTCGATTTATACAGATTCCTCTCTCAATATGACCATATTCTCCTGCAACAACATCGCGAAATCCTTTCTTGATAAATTACTCTTTCAAAATATCTCGTTTGGTATGGAAGACGGCGAACGTATCGGCGTTATCGGACGCAATGGCGCCGG
>JBPOHH010000151.1:0-1886 GCA_052035765.1 Bacteroidota bacterium | reverse complement strand
TTGAGCATGGAGTATTCCACAACTTATCGCAATGCAAAGGCATAGCGTTAGGAATGATTTCATTTTATCTTGATAAAGCTACTCGGATTCTCTTGTAAATATTCCCGATTACCAATCACTTTCTTGACGCTAAACGGCGTTAACCATGGCTGCAGCTCAGGGAGTTTCTTCTCTTCGATCATTTTTCGCCACTCTTGGTCTGTGAGTCGGTTCTGCGCATCATGCGTGAATTCATAATACGAGAATACCCCACCACGGCATAAGTACGAATAACCGTTGATAGGTACAATGGTATAGATTTCCCGCACTTCCCCGACACCAAGCTCTAAGCAAGTACCATTGAGGGTGTAAACATCGGCGACTGTCAGGAGTGAGTTATCACTTTTAGATGGTGTATCGCTTTCATCGTCTTTTTCCGAACCATTTGAATGGTCCTCATTTTCAGATTTATAGGTATTCTCAATGTCTTCAAGTCTCATACCGAGATAATTAATTTCATCAAAATCACGCACCGAAATTGCTTCGCCGGATAGCTCTTTTTTACTGATACGTGTTACGAATTCTAATTCGTTCTTTAATGACTCCATGCCATTTTTTGAAATCTCGTTGAGCTTGCCGATGAATTTCTGAGCACTTTCCCAAAATTCAAGGTTAGGTTCGACATACCCGACCTGCAAAGAAGGATCCGGCATTTCGAATTCATCTCCGCCGTTGTCGCCTTCGGATCCTGTGGGTTGCTCTGCGTACAGCACCGTATTATGCTTCAATTGTGCATACGATGCAAGTCCGGCATTGAGTGATTTATAGTCCCAGGTTGGCTTTTGCATGAGTAGCGGATACTTTTCATTCCGCGCAAAGAGCGTGGCGATCATTCTTAGCCAAAAGCTGTAGGCATTATCGCTGCGCTTGTCATTGTCTTCGAAGATTGTTTTGGTGCGCAGTAAATTGTCCTTATACTCCGGCCAAGTGTCTTGTTCATGGTAATAATCAAGAAGGAGATTCTCGGCTGATTGAATGCCTTTACCGGCCAGGATATCGAGTCCGCGGGGGAATCCACGGCGGGTAAGACCTTCAGCAAGATTAATTACTTTCGTAATTGCCTCCGCATCGGGTGTGTAGCTTTTGGGGAGTGTGTAGAGTTCGATATCGGTGTCGGCTAACCTGCCGACTTCATTAATTCTATTCCCCGAACCCTTCGCAATTTCCCGAAGTAATCCTTCCCGATTTGAGTACGTGAGCTTCGCAATATCAAAGAGTGAAGGATTGTCCGACTTGCCAACGAGGAACGTAACGGCTGAAGCGTAGGTAGTATATAACTCCTGCACTTCTTTATGCTTGGTAATTAACGATGTCAGATACTGCACCCGCCCGAACTGTTCGTCATTCTTCAATTTAAACGGCACCAATCCGAGCCAGCTTACCGCACGGAAATACCGGCGTAATACTTCCCGGGAATTATAATTTCCACGGGGTTTGAAGAGGTTGAAAGGAATCTTATCGTCGAATACGGTATCTTTATCATCCGGCGTTGTGGCTTCCATGGCCGATGAATAGTATGTCTCAGCGGCTTGACTATATTTTTTATCGAAAGTAATTTCTTTTCTGTTCAGTAATTTACAAGCAACGCCATAATAGAACTGAGCAAACATCGCCTGCTCGCGAATCGTGCTGTCTGCCGACTCTTTACTATCCTTGCCTGCAAATGTATAAATAGTATAACACAGCGAGTCGAGCGCCGGAAGTAATGATTCCGTTTCGATGGAATTCATTACGAATTGATAGTACAAATTAACTACATGGAGGAAAGCATCTGTTGTGACAAACGAAGGTACTTTCTGGTATCTGTTTTCTTCATAGAGTGACCAGAAATTCTCCTTGCTCGGCGG
>JBPOHH010000419.1:0-1644 GCA_052035765.1 Bacteroidota bacterium | reverse complement strand
AATCATAAGCTGCGAGTGATAAGACCACGCTGATATTCAAAGAGTTACAATCTGCCGAATGTACATCCCTGCATTCAAATGATTACTCCAGCTTAAATTCCGTCGGCAGAGTAATTTTAAAAACATTAGATCCGACATAGCCGGATAGTATAATATGTTTATTGACAGGATTTTCAAAAACTTGTGGGTTATTTGTCTCTTCTAAATTCCACATAGCGTATGCTTTGACATAGACATCCTTTCCCGCATGCTCTATATGCCATCGCGATGAAGTCGAGGACTGATCTGTAGAGTATGAAAAATAAGTAGTATAATCACGATTAGGATTACGCAAAAAAGAAACTCCAGGGCCATTTTGATAATTATCAATATTAACATCAGGTGTGTTTCCAACTACTGTAAACATCCAAATTCTTTTACCATAACCACTTGGTGTTACTCTACCTGAAGAATATATTAGAATAGAAGTGTCGTGAGAGCCATCTTGATTGGTAGAGATAGAAAAATTGGAGCGTAAAAAAACCGAATCTACTATTGCTATAATATTCGGCTGCTTCACGTAAGCTATGGTGTTATATTTCTGAAATTTAAGCTGACTCTTGGATTTAAGCGAAACCGAGTCAGGAAAGGTAATTTTTGGTATCACAAGATCTAGAAAACCTGCTTTACTCACCGTAATATCAAAATCCCCCTTCGGATATTTCTCAAAATAAAAGATACCCGACTTTTCACTTGTCGCTGTGAGCGATGTCCCGTTAATCGTTACACTCACTCCGCTGTGGTCGGAGAGAGAATCTCCATTTTCATCATACAGCCGCACATAGCCAAATACCCTGCGGTCAACGTTTTTCGGGTCGGGCGGGTCGATGAGGGTATCTGCCTGATTCAGGTAAACAGTTGATAATTTTAATGTTCCATTGCCGACAAATTGAATATTATCCATACTCCGCGAGATATACCCGGCTTTCGAATACGTGATCGAATAAATGCCCTGATTCACATTCGACAGAACAAAAGCGCCGGAATCGAGCGAGGTAGTTGTGTAGGTTTGATTGCCGGTGAGAGCCACCGTAATATCGTGCTTTGCCTGATCAATCTGTCCTGTCCGCGGTTGAAGATACACCCGCCCGGAAATATTCCCCTGCGCTTGCGGGGCAGTCGGCGTGCCACAGGATAATGAAAGGACGGCAAAGGCGAGGGCGAGAAGAGAGAAACGGTTGACCATAAAAACCTCAAGCAAGTATTGAAAAATAAACGGGATGCTCTGCGCAATCCCGAGGAGAATAAGCGTAGCCAAGAAAAAACGAAATGAAAACGTGAATTTCACTGCAAGATAGCTGTATAGTGTGACTTAGCAAAAGGAAAAGAGTCGATTTGTGAAGTAAATTGTGAAATTATGTTTTTGGGATTCGGTTTTGCGTATTCCGGGCGTGCGGCTTGCGGTATGTTTTTTTTGTTATTACCGGTACCGCCGTAGAGACGTAGCATGCTACGTCTCTACAAGTGCAATGTATTTATATATTTGTATGCAAAAAATGGTGTATTTTTCCGGTAGAATCGTACCGCCGTAGAGACGTAGCATGCTCCGTCTCTACAAGTGCAATGTTTGATAACGTATTACAAAATAGAAATTTAAACACATAT
>JBPOHH010000880.1:0-2122 GCA_052035765.1 Bacteroidota bacterium | reverse complement strand
GCGTGACCAAAACCGCGCATTCGTGCCAATCACCAACGCCAATCAGCAGCAGCGCTCGTGTACGCCGTTCCGCATTACCATTCCGAATCAGGTGCAATTGATCTTTCCGCTGAATCAGTCGCGGCAGTCGGCACCGAATACGCCAACGACGTTTACGTGGACCTCGGTTAATGTGCCGAGCGGTGTGGCAAAATATCGGCTCGTTGTGGTGGCTATGTTCCAAAATCAAATCGAACAAACAGTGCTCAGCGATGTGTTTTCGCGTGTGTCACCCGTGCGTGAACAGCATGTGATTGTCGATGAAATACTATTTACGACGAGCAGTACACAGATGTTCTATCCGGCTATTTTACAATTACTTAATCGCATTCCATGTGTCGGCAAATTCGCTTGGCAGGTGCAGTTGCTTGATCAAAATAATCGTCCGCTTGCCTCACGCGGCGCTTCCGACGGACGCAGTGAAATCTGGACATTTCGCCTGCAGGAGCAAGGGGATTGTTCATCCGTCGCCTGCACGGGTACGATGCGCTTCGAACCCTACTACCCGCTGCCGAATGATACTATCCCATGGATTGCGCCGCCGATTGCCGTGCGCTGGGGTGATTTCTGCGCGACGATGATGGGTTGTACTTATACGCTTAAAATTAACGCTCCGTCCGGCATGTTGGGAGAAAATACCCGCGACCTCAATTGGGGCGGAACAGCCGGCAGTATCTTTGCAGCACAAGGAATTACGACTGCTGCGAATCGTGAAGAACGTGCTTCGATTCTCATCACCAATTGGCTGAATTCTGCCGGAGCGCCTTCTGTGCCGCTTAATGATCAATTACGCCGGGGCGAACAGTATTCCTGGACGGTGACCGGCACCTTGCGCCGTGGCACGACGGCGAACAATCAATCCTTCCCCGTAACGACGAGCGGCGCTTTTAACCTCGGTTTACGTCAACCAATTACACCATCTCCGGCGAATGACTCGACGATTGATACGAGTGCGAGTATTCAGCTCAAATTTACCATCCCCGCGCCGGCTAAACTAATGTATGATAATCCCGACATCGTCTCGCTCGACCGAAGCGGTACGGGGGCGCTGCGATTTGCCTCGGCGCGGGAGAGAATCCGCGTGGTTGTCTCGCGGAATGCTGATTGCTTCGCGCCTATTATTACACAAGTTATCACGCCGAATCCGGGGATAATGGGTTCGAGAAGTGAGATCGAACAGCTCAGCCGCGACCTCTTCGGCGAGAAAATACTCCCGATTTCGCAGCGCCTCGCCGAGGGAAAATACTACTGGCGCGTTGAGTATCTCGATGCAGATAATGGTGACCGCGTGTACCGTTCAGGGCAGATTTGGAACTTCACGATACGCGCAGGCGGTGGTAACCCGACGAGTACAATTACCGCAAATGAGTGTATCCGTATTTCGCCGAAATCACCCGAACACTTTGCTACGATTAGTGATAGCAGAATTGACTTTACGGTGCAGGTGCGTCCTGCAATTACTGTATCTGCCGTGCGCGGTGGACGTTTTCGGGTGTGGGAATTACAAACGATGAATCAAAATCCGAATGATGTCATTGGACGCGCACCTCTCTACGAAGCATCGTTTACCGGTAATAATGAACGCGATTTTCGTATGACGGTCGCTCCGAGTACGCCGGCAGCGGCCTCCGTGTGGAGTTTGCCGTTTTTGAATTCTGCGCCTACGCGATTCACCCCACAGAACGGGAAAATTTATGTCTGGCAATTTGCACTTACCATCGACGGTCCAAATATTCGGCAGGATAGAGTTGCTTGCTCCGCCACGCAGATTGTGAGTTCGACCGCGGTTTTCATGTACCGCACGCAATGCGAGGATAATTGCATCAAACCGACGCCGACGAATACCACGCCTGCGACGCAGCCGATTGCCGTTGGCTCGGTGCTCACGATTGGGAATTTCACGGCGCGGCTGACGAGCGTGAGCGGCACGCCCGGGAATTTAAGTGGCGAAGCAAGTGTGAATGTAGATGCATTCCGCGCCGGAATGATGGTGGAGTTTCGTGGAATTCAGGTCAATAGCGCGATGGAAGTCTATAGCGGACAAATGACCGGCAAGCTTGCGCCGAGTTCGCCATTGCCTGCT
>JBPOHH010000382.1:0-2089 GCA_052035765.1 Bacteroidota bacterium | reverse complement strand
TGATGGGGTAATAATCGCTTTACCGGTTTCGAATTCTACGCCGTCAAGCACGATTTTCTTGCCGAGTTCCATTTTCGGAATTTCTTTCTTCACGTCATCGGAGGCGACGAGTGGATTCGTACCGCGTTTTACTTCGACGCCGTCAAAGACCGAACCGCGATCGGTATCCTGATCTAACGGATTAGTTTTGTAGCGATTTACTTCTTCACCGTCGGTGAGAGTGTCGCCATCGGTATCTTGTTTGAGCGGGTTTGACTTTACGGTATTGACTTCTGTGCCGTCGGTGAGTCCGTCTCCGTCGGTATCTGCCTTGAGCGGATCGGTTTTGTGATTATTCACCTCTGCGCCGTCATTGAGGCCATCACCATCGGTATCTGCTTTGGTCGGGTCTGTCTTGTGAGTATTGACTTCCGCACCGTCATTCAAGCCATCGCCGTCGGTATCTGTTTTGTTTGGATCTGTTTTATGGGTATTGACTTCCGCACCGTCGGTGAGTCCGTCTCCATCCGTATCTGCCTTTGTCGGGTCAGTTTTGTGGGTATTGACTTCCGCACCGTCTTTGAGTCCATCGCCGTCGGTATCCGGCTTGAGCGGGTCAGTTTTATAATCATCGACTTCATCGCCGTCGCTGAGTCCGTCCCCATCGGTATCGGGATTATTCGGGTCAGTGCCGATGCGCTCTTCGGTTTCATCGGTGAGCCCATCGCCGTCCGTGTCTGTTTTACTGCTTTTGAAATTATAGGTAATTCCCAGCATAGCAACCCAGGTACCGTCATTTGTGCCGTCTACGTGAGGGTTGATTTCATCTGTTGTACTTAAATGCGAGGTCACATTCAGGTCGAGCCCTACTTGCTTGGATGCCTGCCAGTACACACCGCCGCCGACAGGGATGACGAGTCCCATGCCGGATACTTTATCCGACACAATCACACCATTTTTCGGATAATATCCTACTTCATTACCGGTGAAATTGAGGAGACCGAGTCCGGCTGTCGCGTATGGACTGAATGTACCAAACGTAATAGGCGTAAGTCGTAAGCGGATATCGGGGATAAGCAGAGTTGTCTTGTAATCTGAAAATCCGGTCATTGTCTCTGTTCCACTCATCAGATAACTTATGCCGGCTTCTCCATCTAGATATTCACTGAAGGAATAGAGCGCAAATGCACGAAAACCCAATTTTCCGGGGCGGGTCTGTCCTTCATTGATTCCAAAATTTAATCCTCCGGCAATACCAAAGGATAAAGGATTTAATTTTCCGACATTCTGTGCACTTACTTGACTCGATGCTCCCGTGAATGATACCACTGCAACGAGTGCTGCAAATTTTGCTACTGACGTACGTAACTTACTGAAAATCATAGAACCCAATCTTAATAATAAATAATAACTATCCGAATTTCAAAATCTTAGGACAACACCTGAAGCAGGGTATCGGTCGTATTCCGGCGGCCATGCACCACATTCAGCGAGACGAAGGAACGGCTCGGGCGTGCTTTTGCCTCAAATTCACTGCGGAATTTATTGATAAATCCTTTCACCGGCCATGCGGCGCCTTCACCAAGCGCGCAGATTGTATTCCCTTCAATATTCGATGCCACGCTGAAGAGCACATCGATATCATGAGAGGTGGCCTCGCCTTTGTTCATACGCTTGAGTAATTTTTCCATCCAACCGCATCCTTCGCGGCAGGGCGTGCATTGTCCGCATGACTCATGATGATAAAAATGCGCAAGGCGGAGGAGCACTTTCACGAGGTCGGTGTCTTCGTCCATGACCATCACACCGGCTGTACCGATGTACGATCCGAATTCCTTGAGCGATTCGTTATCCATTTTCACAAAATCAATTTCATCCGGATGAATCGGCGGCATCGAGCTGCCTCCGGGGATAATTGCTTTAATTTTCTTTCCGCCGGGGATACCGCCACCGATATCATAGAGTAACTCTTTGAGTGGAATGCCGGTTGGGAGTTCGTAGACGCCCGGCTTGTTGATGTGTCCGCTCAGTCCGAAGAGCAGCGTGCCGGGGTGTTTGGGAGCGCCGATTTTGCTGTAGGCATCGGCGCCGAGGGAGAGAATTGCAGGAA
>JBPOHH010000007.1:0-11082 GCA_052035765.1 Bacteroidota bacterium | reverse complement strand
GTAACGCTCCAACATTTCAAGGCAATACGCACATTTCAGGATCTTGATGACCGTTATACGGCGCCGGCGCATGGCTACCGTGATGCCGAAGAGTACTGGGCGAAGTGCAGCGCGACCGGGTTTATTCCATCGATTCGCATTCCGACACTTCTTATCAGTGCGAAAGACGATTCTTTCCTCACGCCGAGTTGTTTTGCTCTTGACCTGGCAGCTTCGAGCGAGTATTTCTATGTAGATAACCCTGATCATGGTGGACACTTAGGGTTTATGCAACGTGGGCATTCAGGTGAATACTGGCATGAGGCGCGGATAGCGGAGTTTATTTCAACGAAGAGCGGCTTGGACGGCAATGGGTGACCGCAGGACGTCGGTGTGGAGTATGCAGAACCGAACCCAAATTTCAATGTATAATTAAAAAAGCTCCGGCTATGCGAACACTACGTCGCATGCCGGAGCTTTTTTCATTTCATCACCTACCCATCACTTCATCAATCTTTCTTGTCAAATTCCGCGCGGGTGATGACGGTAATAGCGGGGAGTTTTTTGGCGGTTAATTGAGCATTGAGTGTTTCGAGGTCGGTCTTGACGAATGACCCGAATGTCTTTTCGGAGTTCGTGAGTTCTTTGCTCACCGCGTCCATTCTTTCGAGCTGCGACTTGGTGGGCTTGCCACCGTAACTATTAATTGCGCCATAGAGATCGACGACACGTTCGCGGAGCTGTTCTTCACCGACCAGGATACCGCCTTCTTTCGTAGCTACAAGTGTTTTGTGGAGCGAGTCTAATTTCCCGGCAAATGCTTTCAGTTTTTTTGCCAGCGCATCGGTCGAGTCTATTTTCCCGGCGCGGGCAGTGGCTGCATCGCGAACGCCGGTGACGGCATCGGCGATATAGGCGAGATTACCCTGCATATCGTAGAGGTCGAGTACTGCTTTTGACTGCATCGCGCGGTCAGCGGCTGAGTGGGTCGAGAGCGGATCGGCGACGAGATTGATGGTACCGGTGTAGGTCTTCTCGCCTTTGAGAAGCTTTACGGTATAGGTGCCTTCGGGTACGAGCGGACCGATCATTGCACCGCCGGCGACATTTGCTCCGGGTGCGACTTTGGGCGCTTTGAGGCGAATTGCCCAATCGATGCGATTGATTCCTTTGCGTTTTCCTGCGGGAATTGTTGAGATAAGCTTGCCGTTTTTATCGGAAATTTCAATCTTCATATCACCAAAGACATGACGGTCTTTCTGATAGTAGGTAATTGTCGCTACATCACTTGGATTGCTACCGACGAAATTTCCTCCACCCGAAAACTCCTGAAATCCACCGCCAATTTTCATTTCATTCGGACGACCTTCCAAAATAACGAGTTCTTTGTCCAATACATCTGCTGTCAGCTTGCGCAGGGGAATTATATCATCTATAATGAGTACGCCACGACCATGCGTAGCGAGAATAAGATCATGTTCACGCGGGTGAATCGCAATATCCCGTACGGCTACATTTGGCAGATTTCCGGTGAATTGCGACCATTCCTTCCCGCCGTCAATCGAGACAAACATGCCGAGTTCGGTACCGGCAAAGAGAAGGGATTGATTCACCAGATCTTCGCGAACGACATGTACATAGCCCTTGACGCCACTTGCAATTTCGGTCCAGGTTTTGCCGAAGTCGGATGTTTTATAGATATAGGACTTCATATCGCCGGTCGTGTGTCCGTCAAAAGTCACATAACATGTTCCCTTGGCGAAATGTCCGGGTTCGACGGTCGAGCACCATGTATTTGCCGGCAATCCCGGGATATTTTTCACAACATTTGTCCAAGATTTCCCGCCGTTTTGGGTGACTTGTACATTGCCGTCGTCGGTGCCGACCCAGATAATATTCGCATCCATCGGCGACTCGGCGATGGTATAGATTGTGCAGTGATTTTCGGCACTTGAATTATCCACGCTCAGTCCGCCCGACTCTTCCTGCTGCTGTTTTGCTTTGTCATTCGTGGTTAGATCGGGCGAAATATTCGTCCAGGACTCGCCTTTATCGGTAGATTTATGGAGGAATTGCGAACCCATATAGATCACGTCCGGCCGTGTCGGGCTTAGTTGAATCGGAGTATTCCAATTAAATCTATACTTCGGTTCGCCATACTTCGGATAGGGCTTAATGTCTTTGCTTTCATTGGTTTTGGTGTGAATTCTGGTGATGTTTCCGCCCTGAGATTCACTATAGAGTATTGTTTTATCTGTTTTATCGCGCCATACCCAGAAGCCGTCACCGCCACCGGCATTATTCCAGTCACGGTTTTCGATTCCGTTCGGACTCTCCGACGGCCCCTGCCATGAGCCATTATCCTGCAAGCCGCCATAGACATTATACGGCTTGTCCATATCATAGCTGATGTGGTAGAACTGCGCCAGCGGAAGATTATTAAAAAACCTCCAACTCGATGCTCTGTCAAATGATACATACATCCCACCATCGGTGCCGATGATGACATGATTAGAATTTCCGGGATTTACCCACACAGCATGGACATCCGAATGGAAGCCGCCACGCGAGGAGAATGACTTGCCGCCATCGGTACTCACGCCGAGATAGAGCGATGTCTTATAGACGCGGTTGCTGTCAACGGGGTCGGCGACAACTTTGGAGAAATAGAACGGGCGAAGGGAAGATTCCGCGCCGCCGTTCATGCGTTCCCAGGATTCACCGGCATTGGTCGAACGGTAAAATCCTGTTTTGGCAGCTTCGATATTTGCATAAATAATCTTTGAATTGACGGGTGAAACATCAATTGCGATACGACCTAAGTCACCTTCCGGCATGCCGTTAGTGAGCTTGTTCCATGTTTTGCCGCCATCGGTGGACTTGTACATTCCGCTGCCTTTACCACCGGAAGCGAACGACCAGGCGGTTCGTCTGAACTGCCACATAGAGCAATAGACGACATCCGGATTTTTGGGGTCAATTGCTACATCAGCGCAGCCGGTCTTGGCATCGACATAGAGCACACGTTCCCAGGTTTTGCCGCCGTCGCTTGTGCGGTAGAGTCCGCGTTCTTCGTTGTCATTCCAGAGATGTCCGGTAGCGGCTGCATAGACGATATTGGGATTCGTCGGATGGATTACAATCCTTGCAATCCGTTCGGAATTTTCGAGTCCGACGCGTTGCCAATTGTCACCCCCGTCGGTGGATTTATAGATACCATCTCCAATCGATGTGCTGTTCCGCGTCCACGACTCACCGGAGCCGACCCACACGGTATCGGGATGGTTTTGGTCAATTGTCACAGCGCCTATGGACTGACAATATTTATCAAAAACCGGCTTGAAGGTCGTGCCGCCGTCGCGTGATTTCCAGAGTCCGCCGCCGGCAGCGCCGACATAGATATAGCGTGGGTCACGATTGACGACATCGAGAGCAGCGATGCGACCGCCCATGACGGCAGGACCGATGTGCCGCGCTTCGATCGCGCCGAATGTGGATGAGGAGACTTTTACCTGTGCCTGTGACATTTGCAGCAGTGCCACGAAAGCCATTACTACTACTGTATAATTATACCGCATACGTACCTTTCCGTAAAAAATCTTTGAAGAAATTTTGAGTAACTACATATTCAAAAATAAGGGCGGCTTGGCAATTACCGGCAAATAAAAACCCGAACAGGAGCCGAAACCTGTGCGGGCTTTAGGTGTGGTGATAACATTTGTGAGCAGGAAATTACTCCAATCCGGCCGATTTAATTTCCTATAGAGGATTGAGAAACGATTTTGCGGATGAAACGGTATAATCGTTTATAAAAGTCCGGGCAGGAGCCGAAACCTGCCCGGACTCTGTGTGGCGAAATTGGAGTATTAGTTCCTATTTTTCAAGCTGCCGCTACCGGTAATCTCTTTGTGGAGTGTTTCGGGATTACCATTATAGCTCACACTACCGCTGCCGGTGATTTTCACATCGAGTTGATTGTCGGCATTGATTTCACATTTGCCGGAGCCTGCGACACTCAGCTTGGAGTTTATTGCTTTTAAATCAAAAGCATGCACTTCGCCGCTGCCTACAGATTCAACGGTATGGCTAATCGCATTACCTCGGAGAGTAATCGTACCGTTTCCAAGAACCTGAGTAGTAATGTGCTCGGCATGCACTTCGTCAAATTTGATTTCACCGCTGCCGGATACGACAAACTTGATATTTTCTGTCGTTATTGAACTCGGTGCCAGAATCTTTCCGTTACCGGCAAGTGTGAGCTCGTCGACCTCATTCATGGAAACAAATACGGTGATGTTTTTCGAAGGATTTACACATTTCGGCACCGAAATCTTAAGTGTACCATTCTCGATTTTTGTCTCGATAATATTCTGGAGATTGTCATCTGCCTGTACATGCAGACTTTGCGATTTATCTTGAGAGAGGATGACCGTTGCTTCCGTTTCAACAATGATTTTATGGAACGAACGCACATCATGATTTTCGCCAACAATATTGCCCGAACCGTCGAGACAGTCGCCTGCTTTGGATGGCAGAGTCGTTGTAATAAGTCCGATAAATGCCGCAAGGGCGAGAAATGAGAACACTTTGGTTTTCATAGTATATCCTAATAGATGATAAAAATAAAGAGAAATGGCTTCGACGTTAAAAGCTGCATCGGGTGTATTGGCAGCATGTGTTTACTTCTTCTTGGGCATGACAAAGATAGAATTTTCGATAGCGATATTGGGTTCGGCTTTTTCGATAACGACTTGTGATACTGTTTTCCCGCCTACCCGTGTTTCGATGGAATGAGGTATTTGTACACCGGCTACAGGCTTATAGTTACCAAATACCATCTCAGCTTCAGTTTCTGTGCCCTGAATTTTTGTTTTCGATACGACTTTTATCTGCAGATAATTTTCTGCATCGATGAAATATACCGATACATCACCGCTTTTTTTAGTCACTTTGAGTTTGAAGACAGGTGAGCCTTCCATTTCATCTTTGCCGACGAATTCAATCGTATGTCCTTTTGCTTTGTAATCGACAAAATCACCGTCATAATCAGCGCGCTCAATAATATCTTTGGCTTGGTCTTCCGGCATAACTTCCGGCTCTTTTGAACCCATAAAAGGATTTACTCCCCAAGCAGTCGTACCATCATAGGCTTGAATCATGCTCATCCCCTGAATCGTCGACTCAATGCGGGTCATAAGCGGACGTTTTGAAAAGACGGTAAACGGGAATTCCATACCCATCATCACATAGTTACCTGTCATTTTAATAGAATTTAATCCTTTGATTTTTTCGATACCGCCGGTAGCGTTGATGCTTTTAGCGATAATGTCTTCGGCTGTCTGGGCGCGGAGTCCGATAGCGGAGAGCCCGAGGATGAGAGAGAAAAGGAGAACGGCTTTTTTCATACTACACTCTTGTAAATAATGATAAAATAAATTAAATAAGAGAATACTTCGGCTTGCTGTTATCTTGAAATGTGAAGGCAGCTACGCCATGATTCGCCGGAGGTTTCACTTTTTTTTTTCGGAATCTGTATTTAACATTATTTTACATTTTTGCCAATTTTATAATAATGTGTCGGTAAAACGACAAAACTTTCCGAATTTGCAGTTAAAAAAAAGCATGACCGTCCATTCCGTGCGACCGTCACGATGACTCTGTTGGTCCAGGGGTAACAGAGATACTATCTAACATCCTGCAGTGCGTTCATGACGCAAATTATAGAAAAACAACATGGCTAAGAAAAAGAAAACCGCTGCTTCGTCGGCTCCTACCGACCTTCAAACCGAAGAATTACACCAACTAATTATTGCAGCACTCACCCAGAATGCACCGGCGAACCTCCGTCTGCTTGATATCGCTAAACTGTTCCACTACCGCTCAGATTCTATCGAATATGAAGCATTACGAGAGGCGCTCAATCACCTTGCGCAGAAAAAAATCATCTATAAGTCTGCCCGCAGACGCTTCGGCATTACTCCGATATCACAGAATCCGAGCGTGTTTACCGGTGTGCTGAAATTCGAACATAACCGCGGTTCGATAGTCACTGACTCTACTGAATTTCCAATTATTTACATCCGGCAGCAGTATCTTGCTACCGCACTTGCGGGCGATACCGTGCAGGTAAAATTACTCGCTCTCAAGAAAGACCAAAAACCCTACGGTACGGTCAATAAAGTCGTTAGCCGCGCCGAGGGTATCATGGCCGGTACGCTCGATTTTGACGGTGATTTCCACTTTTTTATTCCTGACGAAGAGAAATATTACGTCGATTTTTTAATTCATCCCAAAAAACTCAAACACGCCAAAAAAGGCGATAAAGTGCTCGCAAAATTCGTTCGATGGGACGATGCCCACAAGAGCCCCGAAGCCGAAATCACTGAAGTCCTCGGCGCCTCCGGTAACCCTTTAGTCGAGTTCGCCGGCGTTCTCAAAGAATTCGGCCTGCCGGCTAAATTCAGCGATGAACTCGAAGCCGATGCAAAAGCACTCGCCATTCAGCCCACGCCAAAGTCCATTCGCCCGCCGCGGATCGACCTCCGCAAAGAAGAAATTATTACCATCGATCCCGATGACGCACGAGACTTCGACGACGCGCTCTCGCTTACCATTCTTGAGAATAAAAACTACCGCTTAGGCGTTCATATCGCTGATGTTACGACGTATTTGGAGGAAAACTCCGCGCTCGACAAAGAGGCCTACAACCGCGCCAACAGCACCTATCTCGTCGATCGCGTCGTGCCCATGCTCCCGGAATCACTCTCGAATGATATCTGTTCGCTCGTGCCAAATAAAATCCGTTTTACCTTCTCGGTTTTTATGGAATTTACTCCCAAAGGCGTACTCAAAAATTACGAAATTGCCGAGACGGCCATCAAAAGCACCAAACGCTTTACCTACAACGACGTACAGACGATTATCGACACCGGCAAAGGCAAGCACGTGGAGCTCGTGCAGAATTTATTTACTCTCTCCAAAATTTTACGCGCTAAACGTTTCGACAAAGGCGGACTCGACTTTGAGTCCAGCGAAACGCGATTCCAACTTGATGAGACCGGCACTCCCGTTCGCGCGATTATAAAATCCGCCACCGATTCGACCAAGCTCGTCGAAGAATGCATGCTTGCCGCCAATCAAACCGTGGCGCTGCATATCAAAGCAATTTCGAAAAAAGCCAAGCTTCGTCAGCCGCTGCCGTTTTTCTATCGGATACATGACAATCCCGACGCGACCAAACTCAAGGACGTGCTGACATTTGTACGCTCGCTTGGCATAAAAACAAAATTAGAGAATCTATCCTCCAAGGAAATTAACTACTTATTACAACAAGTCGAAGACCTGCCCGAGAAAAAAGTCATTCATCAATTCATGCTCCGTGCGATGGCAAAAGCCGTCTATTCCGAGAAAAATATCGGGCATTACGGACTCGGATTCAGCGATTATGCGCACTTTACGTCGCCAATTCGCCGGTATCCGGATGTGATTGTTCATCGATTGCTCAAGGAATATGCACTTGAAATTCCCTCGGCTGAACGTATCAATTCGCTTCTCAGACGGCTCTCGGCTGCGTCCGAACATTGTTCTGACAGAGAACGCCTCTCCGTCACTGCCGAGCGCTCTTCAACCAAGCTCGCGCAGACTATTCTCGCCGAAAAATACTTAGGCAAGGAATTCAACGCATCGGTCAGCGGTGTAACGAGTTTTGGCGTGTTTGTCCTGCTCGACGATGTCGGTATCGAAGGTCTGCTCCACATCCGCGACCTGACGGATGATTATTATACATTTGACGAGAAGAATTTCCAGCTTGTCGGCCGCCGACGCAAACAGCAGTATCGCATCGGAACGCGCCTGCGAGTGCAGATTATGCGGGTGAATTTAGATAAACGTGAGGTGGATATGCGGCTTGTGGGAGCGGAAGTGTGATTTGTGGGATTCCTTCTTTCCTGCGAAAGAATAGGTAAAATTCAGTCTCATGGTTTACATGGAAACTATCTGTAACAGAATAATTCAGTGTTTTCATGGAGGAACTCTGTACTATACATCTGCTTAAGTACATAGAACCGCAATACATTGGTAGTGCTGCCCTCACAATCGATCTTCCACTGTTCAGATTTACAAGCAATGCGCAAGCATTCTCTTACGCACCTCAACTTCAGCTAAATATGATGACCGCAATTCTCATACTTTCGGCTCCATGATGCGATATGCCTTTCTGCTCACGGAATAATCAAGAGTAGAAAATTCGTCAGATATCCGCTTGAGATTTACAAACGTCTCCAGCACGGCATCAACCGAACCACATGGAATACTTCAAGTTGCTGAGGTAATAGCCGATACTCGGGCTACGTTAAATATTAGACTACAGCTCATGTCAGAAATTTCAAAAATATCGACAATTCGAGAGGATATTGTTCCCGTCATTCCTGTGCAGGCGGCGGCAGTCATTCACGACGCGCAGACGCAGGGTATGAATACGGCGCAGACACTACTCGCCGCCAAAATGGCAATCAGTCGCCTTGCCGCAATGCCGATTGTCACAGCGACGATGATCTCGCAAGCGCTTGAAAATCTTAGCGGTGAATTACCACAAATCCCACAACTCGCCACTCCATTACTCATAATTTTACAGAAAATTCAGGAACAAACCACCAGCGTTCTCGACCGCTCGCTCATGCTTGCCGTTCGTCCGTCATCGCCGGATAACCCATCGTTATTCATAGCCCTCCGTGAATTTATTTCTCAGACTGCGGGCCTGCCGCTTGCTCAGAATGCCCGCGCCGCCGCGACCGAGATGCTCACCCTCATTGAAAGTCAATTAGTCATTAATCTTCACGCACTTACTGCCGGACTCCCGATGCGGGTATTTGTGCCGATGTATCGGAATGGGAAGTATGAAATTGCCGAATTTTCGTACGAAGCGCAGGGAGAGAATTCCCGACGATTGAACCATTTTCGGCTGAAATTGCGCACCCAAACACTCGGTGATCTCACCGTCAGCGGCGCCGAACTCGACAAGCGTCTTCAGATTGCATTCCATACCGCGACTCCCGAATCTGCTAAAAAATTACACGATAATTTCCCACATCTCCGCGAAAAACTCGAACGCAAAGAGTACAGCATCATGGGTCTTACAGCGGGTGTCGGAAAACCTGCCGACAAACAAAACCTGCCGACAAGCGGCGCCTCGAGTATCTCGATTTCGACCTGAAGAAGGGAAATTTACCGTGAAATTTGCCGCTCATTGCTTATTTTCGTGGCGAATTGTGCAGTATAATTTTCTAAGAAATCTATGACTCCTGCCACCGCCACCACTATCTATGAAACGCTCCTCTCTGCCTGGGAATCCGACATCACACCGAGAGAGAAATTCCTGGGGCTGAGACCAATCGTTCGTGAGATGCTTCAAGTCCTTACCGAACAAGAACTTCAATTCTTCACCGGCGCTTTCGCCCAATGGAGCTATATTTGCGACAAATACGCCGTGCCACCCGATATCGCATCCGAAATCAACGGGTTCCGACGTTTTGCAGCGCGGCTTGCGAAAGACCGCACAACCGCCTGCACCGACACCGATATTCTCGCCGGTATGAAGGCAATTGCCGGTGCTGTTTTGTTCTTTTCGGAACATCCTATCCCGACCGAACTCACCGGTTTATGGTCAGCAATTCCAAATCTCAGCGTTCAATTCTCTTACTTTCGCACTGCCGATACCGTGCCGCTTGTACGCGCAGTCGTGCTATCCATCGGCACACCCGAACTGCATAACGACAGAAAAAGATTAATACTTACCTGTGAATCCGACGAACTCGGCGCCATTAAAATCGCATTTTATTCTCCCTATCTCGAGCTTGAGCATCTGCTCTGGCGCGGCGCAATTATCCATGTGACCGATCTCGTGCGCGCGAAAAATTCACCGAACGGACTCTACGCCTCGGCCACAACGCTCGTGATTCTCGAACCTGATATTTTGCTTGATGTGACGGACGTCGCGGAGTGTTTTCAGTCCACCGGCACCAATCCGCTGCTCTATTTTCTCAAAAAATTCTCGCCGGGTACGACGTCAGCCGCCGCGCTTGCCGGTACGCTCGTCAATGCGTGTTTTGATGAATTGCTCCATAATCCGGAATGTAATTTCGACGAAGTCTTTGACGCAGCGCTCAAGGTGAAACCGCTGCAAGTGATTTATGCATTAGGTACTAGCCCTGATGCTCTGATGGAACTCCGAGGCATGGTGCGTCAGCAGTTTGAGAGTCTCCGCGCGCTCGTGCCCACACTTACGTATGACAAATTCAGCGTCGAGCCAACGTTTTTGTCGCCCGTCTATGGGCTGCAGGGACGCCTCGACTTGCTGCTCGAATACACCGACCCACTTCGAAAAACAGTGATTGAATTGAAATCCGGCAAGGCGCCGGCGCCAACATCGACGTTCGCCGTGCGCGGGAATCAAACCATCCAAACCGGCATGTGGATCAATCACTTAATTCAAACAACATGCTATAATTTACTCCTCGACTCGGCCTTCCCCGGGCGCACGGGTGATAGTCAGGTGCTCTACTCACGGACGACCGATTATCCGCTGCGCAATGCGCCGAATATCCCGCAGAATAAGCGCGACTCGCTCATGCTTCGCAATAGAATCATCAGCAATGAGCATCAGATTATCGAACGTCAATTTGGGCTTTTGCGCATGATAACGCCGACGGATTTTGGGCCAAAGCCGGACTTCAAGCAAAGTGAAATCGTCGAGTTTTCGAATTTTTATGCGTCGCTCACGCTCACCGAACGCTCGTATTTTCAAGCATTTTTCTCATTTTTACTCCGCGAACAGTACGCAGCACGCACCGGCAGCGAAGGCCGTGCCGCACAAAGTGGTTTTGCCGCATTATGGCGCGACTCTTTGGAAGAAAAGCAGGCGAATTTTTCGGTGCTAGCACATTTAGAATTACTACCCGAAGAGTCAGACTTCGCGCGCTTCTACCTCACCTTCCGCCGCACCGAAGGCACGGCTCAGGTATCGTCCTTCCGCGCGGGCGATATAGCCATCCTCTATGCGCTGAACGAAAGCGGTGAAGCGCGTCCGGTCGAGGGACAAATTATCAA
>JBPOHH010000507.1:0-5240 GCA_052035765.1 Bacteroidota bacterium | reverse complement strand
TAATCGATAATGTTCTCTCCAATGCTGTCAAATTCTCACCCGCGAATACTGTTATTTCCGTGCGCTCGGAAGTGACCAATACCATGCTCCGTATCAGTGTGCAGGATCAGGGTCCGGGTCTCACACCCGAAGATTTAAAGAAACTATTCGGCAAATTTATGCGCCTGTCAGCGCGCCCGACAGGCGGCGAACATTCCACCGGACTCGGGCTCTCGATTGTCAAAAAACTCGTCGAAGCCATGCATGGTTCGATCAGGTGCGAAAGTGAAGCCGGCAAAGGTGCGACTTTTATCATCGAGCTGCCTCTGCTTATGGCGTGATACTACAATTGATTCATACGTATGTCATTTCAACTCCAGTCCGGTCGGTTCCTACAACCGACCGGACTGAAAATTGTCAGAGAACCCTTTATTTTATAGAATTAACTTGATTATGATTCAACAATTCCAACGCCTTCAACATAAATAATTATGAATGAATCCCAGACCGAAATACATCTCCACAACGGTGAATCACTCGAAGATTATACCCGCCAAGTGCAGGAATTATTCGCAGAAGGCGATGCGTACAGCGCTAAGAATAATTCCCCAAAAATCGCCGAAGTCGGTGAAAAATTACGCGCTCTCGGACAGGCACACAATGACCCCGTCACCGACGCATGGGGAATTCTCTATGGTGGAATGTCACATTCGATTCTGCGGCGATATGATGAAGCACTTGAGGTGTTTGGCAATGCGCTTACGAAGTTTGAAGCCCTTGGCGAACTCAAAGGCATAGCGCGAACGTTCATGAATTTCGGACGGATTCATACGTTCCGCGGTGAGCTGTATGACGCAAAGATGTATTATAATCAAGCTCTTACCATCGAAATCAAGCTGGAGAATGTGCCGAATTTAATCCGCTTGCTGTCAAATATGGCAGGTCTGTCCACTCTTTTGCACAACTATCAGGAAATTCAGGATATCCGCGATTCGATACTTCCCATTATCGAGCGCTCTGGTAATAAATCGGCTCATGCTGCCCTGCTGAGTCAAGCAGGATTAGTGGCTATGGTGCACCTTTCTCAATTGCCGAAAGCTCTGAACTACTTAGAGAAAGCTTTGGAACTCTGTGTGGAAATCGGCGATAAACGCGGCGAAGCCACCGCTCTCGATGGAATCGGTTCCGCCTATTGGTACATGGGCGATGCAGGGCGCTCGATCGAATATTATGCCCGATGCATTGCCATCGCCGAAGCGCTCGACGACCCCTTCAAGCTCGCCGGACACTTAACCAATGCCGCCTATCCCTATATGTTATTAGGTGATTATGAAAAAGTAGCAGAATTGAATAAACAAGCAAAGGCAATCTATGTCGATACAAATACCGAGTGGAATGCCGGCTGGGCTGAGATGGGAATCGGTGTGGCGGCCCTGAAAGTAGGCGACCCGGAGACAGCGATGGAACATCAGCAGAGGGCAATTGCTCATCTGGAAGCAGACAAAGATTATCATGGACTCGGGTATGCGTATTTCCGCTGCGGCGAAGCATTGAACGCGCTTGAGCAGTATGATGAAGCGTATAAGATGTTCAACCAAAGTCTCGAATTACGCAGATTAAATCATGCCAAGCTGGAAATCGCCGACACGCAGTGCGAACGTGGTAAATTACTCATACGCTTGGGCGCTATCGATGAAGCAATCGACGTCCTGAACGAAGCTCTTCAGGAAGCTGAGGCAATGAGCGCCAAAGCGCAAATATTCGCCGTACATCGTGTGCTCTCGGACGCGTACCGTATTCTCGGCGACTATACGCAGGCATACCGGCATTTGCATGAGTTTGTTAACGTTCGTGATGAAATTCAGAATCAGGAAAGCGCTAAAAAAGCGGCGAGTGTGGAGTATTTGCATCGTCAGGAACTCAGCCGGAAAGAACAGGAAGCGACGGATACTATTCTCAATAATATCCTGCCCACGTCGATTACCAAGCGTCTGAAAGCCGGTGAAATACAGATTGCCGATACGATCGACTCGGTAACAGTGCTTTTTGCTGATGTCGTTGGATTTACGCCACTTGCCGCACAATTAGAAGCCGGTGATTTAGTGAAATTACTCGCCTTTATCTTTCATCATTTCGACGAGATATGCAAGCAGCACGGACTCGAAAAAATCAAGACCATCGGCGACGCCTACATGGCAGTAGCCGGCGCGCCCGATCCTGTCGATGACCACGCACTGCGCTGCGCCCGCGCCGCACTGGCAATGCTCGAAGACTTTGAAATTCCACGGGATATTCTTCAGGGAAATTTACACGGCATCGAACTCGACTTCCGCATCGGTATCCACACCGGCAGCGCCGTGGCGGGCGTGATCGGCGAACGGAAATTTGCCTACGACCTTTGGGGCGACGCCGTCAACACGGCAAGCCGCATGGAGTCGCATGGGGAAGCAGGGAAAATACATGTATCCGAAGACGTTATGCGCGAAGTAATGGCAAGCACCCACGCAACATTCACCGAACGCGGCACCATGGAAATTAAAGGCAAAGGCATGATGAAAACGTATTTTCTTGAACGGGTGGATGGGTAGAAGGGAATCGGTAAGTTGTTGGCAAGATACACCAAAGCACGAATATTGACCCCAGCGGGGTCAAATGTTGGTAGCAAGATGCACCAAAACGCAGCTAACGACACCACTCGGGGTCAAACGTTTATAGCAAGATGCACCCAAACGCGGATAATGACCCCACTCGGGGTCAAATGTTTGTAGCAAGATGCACCAAAAGCGCAGACACGCCCCCATTCGGGGACGAACGTTGGGTCACAGACGCACATTTTTCTACCACCATACCATCACGCTGTGATGGAAGAGATGCCGAATCACCACATGTATTCCATCATGTGTTCGGAGGGTTTTTAGGTATGCGTGTGTGCTGCCAACGCTCCAAGCTGCTTCAACGCACCTTCTACCCTCTCGTTCCAAAGCAAGCCGTGATTCAATTTCAAGCAATTATTGTATTGATTCTGCAGGGTAAACATTCGTCCGGGTGCGATGCTTATTTTGTGTGCCATTGCCGTATTATACAGCTCGACGGTGTCTGTTTGTTTGTTTAACTCCACCCACAAATGCAATCCTCCCTGCGGTTTGGTGACCTTGGTATCATCCGGAAAGTATTGGCTGATGCACCGTAAAAATTGCAAGGAATTCCTGTGTAATGTTTGCCGTAATTTGCGTAAATGATTCTCATACCTGTCATTTTCCAAAAAACTCCCAACCGCCTCGTGGGTAATTGATGTAGCACAGAGTGTATGGTAATATTTCGTGCGTGCCACCTGTTCTTTATACTTACCCGGCACCAGCCACCCGACACGATAACCGGGGGCAAGGGTCTTGGAAAACGAACTGCACAAGAGCACTATTCCGCTTTCATCATACGTTTTGCAGCAAGTAGGCCGATGGCTCCCGAAATACAAATCACCAAATAAATCATCTTCGATCAGCGGCACATTGTGCTTTTCCATAAGCCGGACCACCGCTTTTTTATGGTCATCCGGCATGCAACTACCGAGCGGATTGCTGAAATTACTCACGAGCAGGCACAGCTTTATTTTTTTTGTTTCCATTGCTTTTTCGAGCGCTTCGACTTCAATTCCTGTCTTTGGGTTGGTCGGTAATTCCAACACATTCAAGCCAAGACTTTTAGCCAAATGCAGGATACCGAAATACACCGGACTTTCAACGGCTATGGTATCGCCTCGCTGCGCTAACGTGAGCATACAGAATGAGATAGCATCGATACTGCCGGATGTGGTAAGAATGTCATCTGCATGTAGCTTCCCGCCCCACATGAGCGACCTGACAGCAATCTGTTTTTTTAGGGTTTTGTTGCCGTCTTTATCATAATTCAAGCCCCCTGCCGGTAACGAACGCGTTGCATTGACAATCGCTTTATTCAGCTTTGCGACCGGAAGTAATTCCATAGCCGGCACACCTGTCGATAATTCAATGGTAGCTTTGCTTATGTTTTGTGAAACGGTAAAAATAATTTCTTCGGTATCATCATCCGGGTTGGCTACTATCGGTTGGCTGGTATGGGGTACTTTCTTAAATTGCTTGTGCGAATACGACACAAAATACCCCGATCTTGGTCGTGATTCAATAAAGCCCCTGCTTTCCAATTCAAAAAATGCCTGCTGAGCGGTCGTTAAACTCACTCCTTTTTCTTGAGCTACCGTTCGTAAAGATGGCAGCTTGTCGCCTATTTTTAACACATCACTTTTTATCTGATGTTCGATAGTATTTGCAATCTGCACATAGAGAAGTTCTTTTGTATTCATTCAACAAAATTAACTGTACTGGTCAAAATAATCAAATTTGTATCTGTACTGTTTCGAATTTCAGGTCTATTTTTGCAGTGGACGGTGGATAGAATGTATGTCTGCTATCCTTCACTCTATTTTAAATAAACCATGTAATCGTTATGTCTCCGATACCTCCTGAAACCATATTACAAGGAAAGCTCGTCGAGCTCATTCCTTTGGAAAAAGTACATTTTGAAGAACTGACAGATCGAGCGCAGGAAAAGAGAATCTGGGAGTTTATTCCCATCACTATGAGCAGTGCCCATGATTGCATTCAAGCATTTACCAAGGCAATCATCGAGCGCGACAATGGCAGTCAATTTCCGTTTGTGATTTACCATAAGCAGGATCGTAAAATCATCGGCAGCACACGGTTAATGAATATTGAAGCTGTCCACCGAAAGCTCGAAATCGGCTGGACCTGGCTGCATCCCGACTATTGGGCTACCGCGGTAAATGTAGAATGTAAATTATTATTACTCACCTTTTGCTTTGAAACACTGCAAGCAATACGAGTGCAGCTCAAGACCGATGAAAATAACATTCGATCACGAAAAGCTATTGCAAAAATCGGGGGTACATTTGAAGGAATTCTACGAAATGATTGGATACGAGATGATGGCACATTTCGAAACTCAGCATATTTCAGCATCATTCATTCCGAATGGGAAATCACAAAGACACAATTGAACGATCTTCTTCACCGTACATTAACAGCATGAAAACAATCGGAATAATTGGTGGTATAAGCTGGCATAGCACAGCACTGTATTATAAGGTAATCAACGAACTCGTCCATCAGGCATTAGGTGGAAGTAATGCGGCTCAAGTACTCTTGCATTCGATTAATTATAATGATTTCAAAAAATTACAAGATAGCAACGACTGGCTCGGCATCGAA
>JBPOHH010000900.1:0-1576 GCA_052035765.1 Bacteroidota bacterium | reverse complement strand
TGTTCCTGCTGAGCAGAAAGCGCTGAATTTTGAACAGGTTGCGTCTTTCCGGCCGAAAACGGCGCCGGCTGCGATACGGACTTTGTTCGTTGAATTTGAATTTCGAGTCCGCCATGCGCTACGACTGCCGGGAGTAATTGCACCGCACCGCCGACGACCACGGTCCCTGTACGCTCATTAATGACAACGCGTGCAGCGACATCCGTCACGACCGGCAGCGACTCAAGCTGAGAGATCAGCTGCGATATCTGCCCCTGCGTTTGTCCGGCAGGGATTTTGACTTCGATGGTCGCCCCGTCAATCGCCGTAGCAGCATTGGCGAGATTGGGAGATGCGTTAATTGCATCCGCAACGCGCGTGGAAGTCGTGAAATCGGGTTCGCGCAATACGACTCTAAGAACTTGATTTTGAACGAATTGACCCTTTACTTCTTGTTCGACGATTCCTCCACCCGGTACGCGTCCTGCCGAGACAGAATTCTTACCGACTCGTGAGCCATCCGAACGAAAATCATACCCGCTGACGGAGAGTCCACCTTGCGCCGTCACAAGCACCGTACCATCCTGCGTCGAGAGTGGTGTCATCAGAAGTATACCATTTTGAAGGGATTGCGCATCACCCATGGATGAAACCTGCACATCAATTTTCGAACCTTTGCGCATAAATGGCGGCACAGTGGCTGTGACCATCACGGCGGCAATATTACGGGTTCGGAAATTCGCCGTTGGCACAACCACTCCGAAGCGTTTGAGCATATTGGCCACCGATTGAATCGTGAATTTCGATTGTTGCGTATCACCCGTATTCGCTAGCCCGGAGACGAGTACGTAGCCGATAATTTGAGTGCCACTGACGCCTTCGATGGTTGCGATATCTTTAATTCTCGCCGCCTGGGCCGAAAGAGCCAAGGATAGGAACACAAAAAATAGTAGGAACTTTTTCATAGGAAGAATTGAATATTTCAACTTAAAATAACCACCGTAAGAACTTGGTAATCATGCCCGGTTCTTGTGCTGTAGTAATCGTACCATCACCTTCATAAATCACCGTCAGATCCATGATACTGTACGAAAAAATAGAATTATCACTCTGTACATCGGCGGGTCTGATATATCCGGTGAGGGTAATGGATTGATTCTCGCCATTGAGCTGAAAGGTACGTTTGCCTTCGATTTTCATGTTTCCATTTGGCTCGACAGCCGTGACCTTCGCACTTAATCGGGCACGAAATTTCTCGTTGCGAGAGGTCTGCCCTCGTCCATTGAACGTATTCCCCGTTCCGAGGGAAACACTTCCGTCAAAACTCGTGCTCCCCGTCGATGCACCGACGCCGCCTGACAAATCAGTTTTTGTCGATTGTGTTGTAGTAGCTGAATTATCTGCAATCGTCTCTTCGACAATCATAATTGTCACCGCATCACCGACACGGTACGCTTTCACATCCGAGAAGAGTGAGCGGCTGTTATTCTGGACGAACTGAGCGTTAAGTGGCAGCACGCAACATATTGACATAATGATTAGATACAGTAGTTTCATTTTATTCCCTTTCGGATAATGTTGAGCCAAAATTTCCGAT
>JBPOHH010000649.1:0-4405 GCA_052035765.1 Bacteroidota bacterium | reverse complement strand
TGGAATTCAGGAACAGCTTATTTTCTTTCCCCAAAAACTGGATCCCGATTATGTATTTGAGTTTGAACACCCTTATGAGGAAATTTTTATTACTGCTACTGATGGAAACCGGCTTCATGGGCTGCTGTTTAAAGCCGAAGGTTCAAAAGGTCTTGTGTTCTACTTGCATGGCAATGCCGGTTCACTAGCCACCTGGGGCGACGTTGCTCCGACATATTGTGACCATGGCTATGATGTATGTATTCTTGATTACAGGGGATATGGAAAAAGCGAGGGAACAATCAATGGGGAAGAGCAATTACACAAGGACATACAAAGCGCTTACCGTGAAATGTCAAAGAAATACAAGGAGGAGAATATCATTATTCTCGGATACTCCCTCGGTACAGGTTTTGCTGCAAAACTCGCTGCGGAGAATACGCCTAAGATGGTGATATTACAAGCGCCATTTTACAGCATGACCGATTTGATGAAGCATTCCTATCCTTTCCTGCCCACGTTTATTTTGCAGTACAAATTTGCAACCAATGAGTATCTCAGGAAATGTTCCGTGCCGATGGTATTCTTTCATGGCGATGAAGATGAAGTGATTTATAGTGGTTCTTCACTGCAATTAAAAAATGAATTCCCGACGGCGCAGCTTATCCTGCTCAAAGGGCAGCGGCATAATGGCATGACAGATAACACAGAATACAGAAAAGAATTGCAGCGAATACTCGGCAGAAACTGAGGCAAAACGAACTGCGAGATACCGTAAGCCCACGCCAGACGTGCGTATTCAACGGTCAGAAAATATAATTAATCCAACGCCCCGCTCGATAAAGCAGAGATAGTACTCCGATCCCATCATTGTACGACTGCCGCAACAGATAATTACCTTCCGAATATCGTATACCGGACAACAGTACGCCAATTTCATACGACATAGAACCAATATGCTTGTACATGAATAAATCGATAGTAATTTATTATATTCGCAGTCGTAAATGAAAGCATTATAAATATTTAGAATCTAACATCCAACCTCATGAAATACACATTACTCAATAGTCGAAGTACAGATGAACCCGATCAAAAACTCAACGACATGATTGACAGCTTTAATCAGCTCATTGCCGAGCTTGAGAAGAAGCACGTGCCGGATGCTATCGTTCAGTCGATTAATACAGAAATTCAGAACACCAACTCTGTATCAGGAACAGCCAGAATACTACGTAAAAAAGTAAGGAATCTGCAGGTGGTTGTACTCAGAATTCTCGAAAAAGAACTCCGGCTCGTTATAAAACATCACTACCGCAATATGTGGCTCGTGCTTGGTATGACAGCGTTCGGCCTTCCCATCGGTGTTGCCTTCGGCTTAAGTATCGGCAACATCGGACTACTCGGCGTGGGCATGCCAATCGGTATGGCAATCGGTATCGCAGTGGGGATTGGTATGGATAATAAAGCAATGCAGGAAGGACGTCAGCTCGATGTGGAATTGAAGTATTAAGGTATGGTAACCATGCTATAGGTGAAATAAATACCAGATTATTCCGGTAGGAAAATATACATGGGTTTAGTGTTTTTATTCAAGGAGAATCGATGAAAAATAGTGTTCTTGTTGCCCTTCTGCTGCTGTATTCCCAAACTATTGTCTCATCTCAGGTTAGCTGCCCGATGAATTTCGCATGGCAATCAGACATACCCTCGGCATGTTCGGCAATGACGATGACGATGATTCACGATGCAAACGACCGCCCCTATCTTTATGTGGCAAATAAAGAAGCTGGACTGAAAGTCTATGATATTACGAATCGTACTTCGCCGGTACTCATCGCCTCCGTGCCGGTGTCTTTGCTCGGTTCGCTCGATGTGATGAACCTCTCTCAAAACGGAAATTACCTCTACCTCGCGCTCGGAAATACCTTTACCAATCCTCAACAAGGCGGAATGGCAATTGTCGATGTGTCTACTCCTCAGCAGCCCGTCGTCACAGATTACTACCTCGTGCCGGGGTCGACAAGCGGTGGGGGGATTGTCAAAACAGAAGGGAAGTACGCCTATCTCGGCGCTATGCAAAGCGGATTGATTGTGCTTGATGTGAGTGACAAACACGATATACAGTTAGTCTCGCAATATATTCCTTCCATACAATTTCCTCCTGTAGCCAATCCAAACGCAAAACTCTACAACGCAAGGGGCTTGGAAGTAAAAAACAGCATTGTCTATCTGTGTTATGATGCCGGAGGCGTACGCATCATAAATTGTACTGATAAACAAGCGCCGATCGAAACAGGACGGTGGTGTAATCCTCTGATGTATAAGCCGATTAATCTTCCTAAAGCGTATAATAATCTCGTTGTTGATGATACACTGCTCTATGTCGCAGTCGATTATGCAGGAATGGAAGTGCTCAGCATTCGTGATACGTCCGCCATTACGCTCGTCGGCTGGTGGAATCCGTACAATGCACCGGATAATAATTGGTTCACCAGTCCCGTACATTCTAATGAAATCCACTACCGTGCATCCGACAAACGTGTATTTATGTCCACCGGAAAAAGCGATATGAAGGTCGTCGATGTGTCGAATCCTCGGCAACCGGTGCTATGCGCAAGCTATGGAGGAGAGGACAACAACATCGGAACATGGGGCATCTCGCTTCATCAAAATAACGTGTACCTTTCCTATATATGTTCACTTGTGCCGTTTGTCTCGAATTGGACAGGAGTGAAAATTGTGACATTTGATACGTCGTCCACAAATGTTGAAGAGTCAATTGCCGGGAAATCATTTGGGATTTTTCCGAATCCGAATTCGGGCACGTTTACCATCGATTTCGGCGAGAATTACTCCAGGCAAACTACTCTAACTATCCGCACTCTGCTCGGACAAATCGCCTGTCAACAACTCCTCACCGGCAGGCGTGAAACGATTGCCACTACACTTCCGGCCGGACTCTATTCCTATCAAATTTCGACTTCTTCAGGGGTGCATCTCTCCGGAATACTGTTATGTGAATACTAGAATTGGGGAGTGTGAAGTGATGATAAATTCCGTTCCGGTCGCTGAAGTGAATACTGTAAAAGTTCAAGTTACGATAGGGGGCAGTACATCATCTGCCCCCATCTTTCTTAGGACATTCACCACAACGCAGAGATACTGCGTAACTATCTATGTATCCTTATGAGTAGGATACTCCATCGTTTATCGTAAATATTTCGACACATCGATCAGGTTCTTTTCGCCGCCGACGGGCGCGAGTTCGTTCCAGTTGCCGGTAACGCCATCAGTGACCCAGCCTGGGACTCCAGCAAAGAGTAAATTTACCCAGAACCATTTCATAGCCATTGTTGGCTCCAGTTGTACGATGCCGGATTTGCTGCTTGTGACCAATTTCAGCGTATGCGGCTTGGTACAATTCAAGGTCACTCCCCATGCCGAATACGATGTTCGCGTAGAGTTCGCCTCATCGCTGAATGAATCACTGAGCGAATACAATTCATGCGCATCCATTCGTTTCATCGGGATGAGTTGTTCATTTTCATACACTTTAATGTCTGCCGGCGCATTCATGAGATAGACATTAGACTTGTCACCTTTCATAATTGTAGCGCATCCTGTTGCCACCAACGAATACACTACGAGTCCTGCTAGCATTGCCAAGGTCCTTATTTTCATACCACCTCCTCTATAAGTAAAGAATAATTTGTAGCCGTTTGCTACCGGAGGCAAAAATAAATAAGCGGAAAAACTATGCACCTACGTATGCCTACGTATTTTGCAGGAAAGTGAAGGGTTTATCTGATGCCTGAGTACAATTCCACCCATTCACCGCACCAAATACAAACTACCCTTGCTGCATGCAGGAGGATGAGTTCAGGTGTCATCTCTACACATGAAAATATTCTCGGGGTTCGATGGTGAACAGTAATCTGCCCTATTTTCCGGAAGGTAACCTTTCCCATACCGACCGTGTCATCTTGCCGCAATACACGGACTATCCACTATCTTTTTGTTATGAAACTTCTCTTCCTCCTTGGTAGCTATTGCCTTCTCTGTTGTACTGCGCAGGCACGGCAGGACTCTCTTAGCATTGCTCCAAATATTCGTCTGCCCCGTGATAGTACTGCACGGATGCTCTTGCAGTCCGGCATTTCTGCGTTTCTGCAATCAAGCCCGACGCCGATTGGGGAGAATCGTCTGGTGCTGCCCAAGGATGCACTTGCAACGTCGCTTCTTCTCGATGAACTCCACGACATCGGATATGACAAGCAATCCAATGACTCCGGATTCTACGCTCCCTATTTGCTGAATATTGTGCCCCGTTCGGATTCGGTGTTTCTCGTGCAGGTCGCCTATATCGGACACCGTGATTCAACGCCTATTCTTAAGGCAAGTATTCGATTTGTCGCACAGTTGC
>JBPOHH010000844.1:0-7207 GCA_052035765.1 Bacteroidota bacterium | reverse complement strand
TGCATCTTGCCGGATGGTGCGATGCGATGATTATTGCGCCGGCGTCTGCTGCGACGCTCGCCCGCATTGCCAATGGATACTTCGATACCGCACTGACGGTCGTTGCTTCCGCTCTGCCAAGGACTTCACCGCTTCTCGTCGCTCCTGCAATGGACACCGACATGTGGGAACACCCCGCAGTACTCCGGAATGTGATGCAGCTTGATCGCGATGGAATTACCGTGATTCCACCTGCCGAAGGTGAGCTCGCAAGCGGTCTCTATGGCGTAGGACGCCTGCCGGAAATACATGTCCTCATTCGGAGTATTGAATATGCATTATTCTCCAAAACCGAAACTGCCGGACTGAACGGTTCGTCCGACTCCGGAGCGTTTCAACCGGATGAATGTAAAGAAATTACAGAACAGTCGGTGATGCGTTTCAAGAATGAAATCCCACATTCTGATTCAAATACGGTGATTGAATCGCAGGCGAAAAGCCGGGATAATTCGAATGAACATCACGAAACGCAAACAACGGATGATACGATTGAATACGCGCTCAACCTGCCCACATTTTCCCTGCAGGATGCTGTAGAAAAAGACGAGTGGACGGTGGAAATGGAACTCCAAAAGCTCAAAGATGCCCAAAGCGGACAGGTGCTGCAAGGGAAAACCATCCTCATTACGGCCGGACCAACGTATGAAAAAATCGACGATGTGCGCTTTGTGGGGAATTATTCATCCGGTAAAATGGGATTCGCTCTGGCATCTGAGGCAGTGAAGCGCGGCGCAAATGTGCTGCTTGTCGCCGGTCCGGTCGCCCTTCCGACGCCGAATGGCGTTCTCCGGATTGATGTCGAGTCGGCTGACGAGATGTATGAAGCCGTAACGGAACATTTCTATAAGTCCGATATAGCAATACTATCTGCAGCAGTTGCTGATTATTCGCCCGTGAAGACGGTGAGCGGAAAAATGAAAAAACGTGATGTCGGTGAGACGATGCAGCTTGAGCTTCGCTCGACGAAAGATATTCTTGCTGCGCTAGGCGTGGCGAAGACGAATCGACAAATCCTCGTTGGCTTTGCATTAGAATCGACGAATGAACTCGACAATGCGATAAAGTAGCTCGCCGCCAAAAATTGTGATATGATTGTTCTCAATTCCGCCAACAAACCTCAAAGCGGTTTTCGTGGAGACGATAATACAATTACTATTATCACGGCTCATGGTGAGGTGGAGGAATTTCCGCCGCAGTCCAAAAACGCCTGTGCGGTCGTAATTTTAGATAAAATTTCAGCAATGCTGCCTCATGCCGATTAAAAAAACAACCACGAAACAAGCGCAACAGGCAGGGAAGAAAGGCATTGAGATTTATGTCGATGGTTCGTTTATCGACGGGCGCGTCGGCTATGGTCTCGTGATTCTCCGCGACGGTGTTGCTGTCGGGGAATTTTCAGGTTCGGTCGAGAATGAGGAATATCTCACAGCTCGACAGGTCGCCGGCGAACTCTTCGCCGTCGGGAAAGCACTCCAATGGTGTAAGATTAATGGTGAGATGTCAGCCACGATATATTACGACTACACCGGCATCGAATGCTGGGCAACGGGTAAGTGGAAAGCAAAATTACCGCTTACGCAGCGTTACACGGCGTTTGTACGGTCGTCGGGAATTCGAATTTCCTGGCAGAAAGTAGCAGCGCACACGGGTGATTTTTGGAATGAACGTGCTGATGAGCTCGCGAAGCAGGGTACACTTGAGGTGCGGTCGTAGAACATCTGTAAAAAAGATTTTAACGCAAAGGCGCAGAGGGCGCAAAGTGAATATAGTACAACCAAATACATAAGCAGTATGAATCCAATTGAAACAGTAGAATACGTTGCAGAACTAGCGCGGTTGAAATTTTCGGAGTCTGAAATTGAGGCATTTGCCGAACAGTTTCAGGGAATTCTCACATATATTCAGGCGATTGAAGAGCTTGATCTTGAGGGAGTTGAGCCATTGACGAACATCACGGAGATGTCAAATGTTTTCCGTGAAGATGTGGTCATACCCTCGCTTTCGCTTGAGGAAGCGCTCGGGAATGCCCCCAAGCGCAATGAATCATTCTTTAAAGTACCGAAAGTGCTCTAAGTGGGTAATTTTGCTCAACATCTCACCGGTTCTGTTCTCGCCGGAGCGGCATGTGGAGTGGGCGCGACGTATCTCTTTCACGCCTCGCCGATTGATTCTGCGGCATGTGCTGCATTGTGTGCGATAGGTGGGATTATGCCGGATATTGACAGTCCTGTGAGCAAGCCGGCGGAATTTGTAGTGAGTATTTCGAGTGCGGTAGCGCCGGTATTTATCCTGCAAATGATGAAAATGAATTCCCTGGAAGCATCGGAAATTTTTTTGATTGCTTTGGGTGTATTTTTGGGGGCGCGGGTAGTCCTTCGTCAGGTGATTAAGCGTTTTACGGTACATCGCGGGATTATTCACAGTATTCCGGCGGCGATTATCTGGGGGTGTTTGGTGTTTTTGGCGTTCAGACATTCACCGCCGCTTATTCAGAATCTTGCAGCAGCGAGTGCTGTCATTGGGTTCATTACACATTTATTAATCGATGAGATGTTTTCCTTGGTCGATATTTCCGGCGGTAAATTATCTCCGAAGGCCTCTTCGGGTACAGCACTCAAGCTGTTTGGTTCGTCGCTGCTCATCACCATTGCTACCTACCTTGTCGTTGCTTTCCTGCTGTATCTCTGCGCGGTTGACAGCGGGCAGATACAGGCTTTACCCGGACTTCGAATATTGTAGCTTGCTTCACTCCTAGCGTATCAGATGCTGTTTCTGCCTGCCAACAATCCGGGAGTTGTACTCATCAAGGAGTAGGGAAGCTCAATTACCTGTGCTTTCCGATGCTCTGCAATTACTGAACACAAGTAGTGGTAATTTGAGTGTTGAGAAGGATTGAATGTTGAGATACTGTCTACCCTGCGGACGCATCTACCGTAGCGGAATGATGGTCGGTAGTGAGGTGGTTGGTCATACCTGTATAGGTGTACATGTTTGGGTGTTGTATATCATAATCTCGTGAAAGTACTCAATGAATTTATTAAAAATACCCGTTTTACTGCTGTGTGTTATCCTCTTGGAAAGTTGTGCTGCAATTCTCTCGGGTAGCAAACAAGACGTTGCAATATCTGTCCCTTCCGCCGATACCAGACTTTATATCGACAGCACGTATATATCAACCGGCAATAATTTCAATGTGACCATCAATAAAGAATGGAATAACAAACAGCTTCGATTCGAAGCCGAGGGATATAAACCCAGGTATAATGTTCTAATCCGCGACCACAAATCATATTATTATATTCTCAGCTGGATACCCGGTATCATTGTTGCAGCCCCGTATGTAGATCACACTGCAAATACATGGTGCTATGAAGATTCTTATCAGTTTGAAGCATTACGGAAATACAATTTTTCGGACCCAACAAGAAAACGATTGTATGTCCGCAACGTATCATTTGCCAATGCTGCAGGGAATTATACGGTTCGAAATTACCCCTACAGCAATTATGTAGACAAGGGTGACCCGTCTGAAATTTTTCCAATCGACAGTGCGGAAGTCGCCCATCCTTCTCTCCATGAAGACTTACAGAAGGTGTTGATTAAATTGAAGTATGTCGATACACTGAACACTGTTTTTATCGATAACAGTAATACACTTGAGTTAGAACCCAAAGTTATTAAGTATTCACAAAATCTGGTGTATAGACTGTATAAACCGGTTCAGGGTTCGAAAGCATACTCGTCTTTTATTGAGGTAGCATTAGCCACACTCTGGACGTTAAAAAACAGCTATGGTGATACTATCCGGCAGGACACTATTTATTCCATTTCCGGACAATTCAGCAGTAGCTATTATTCTCCCAGAGTACGAAACAGGAAGGCATTGTCGGATGCACTCGAGTCGTCGATGCTTGATTTTATAGATATCCTCCATACACAAAAGCTCATCGAACATGAGAAGCCGTTTGTGCCATTTACAGATCCTGTAACAATAGCCCGACCCACCAAAACCCCCAAGGATGTAGAAGAAGGGATGAAAGCTACGGTGATTGTTAAAAACAAAGATTCTCACGGAAGTGGATTCTTGATAAGTCATGATGGCTATCTTATTACCAATCATCATGTTGTGAGAAATAGTGGCGATTACACGGTCGTTCTCAATGATGGTAGCGAGTACAAAGCAACGGTCGTTCGTTCGAACAAAAATGTCGATTTAGCATTGCTTAAAATTACCGGTACTTTTGAATATGCATACGTTTTACCGGTAACGCAGAACGCCTCGATCGGGGATGATGTGTTTGCGATTGGAGCCCCGAAATCCATTCAGCTCGGGCAATCCGTTGCCAAGGGTATTGTATCCGGTATCCGGACTTACAAAGGTTTGAATTATATACAAACTGATATTGGAATTAATTTCGGGAATAGTGGTGGACCTATTGTGACCGGCAGCGCAGAGCTTGCAGGTGTTGTCGTGTCAAAAATCGTAGGCTGGGGCAGCGAAGGGCTGTCTTTCTCCGTACCGTCATGGGATGTGTTAAAAAATCTCAAGTTACTCTACGAATAGATTCTGTGTTGCCGGTGAAAATTCAATGCATCTGATGTGAAGAAGTACTGCTTCGTAATTTTTAATTGTTGTTCTACCGTGTTTTTATAACATTGCCATGTATTCTACATTCTTACTTTTCTGTTTCGCCGCCTGCCTTCTGTCGAGTTGTGCTACTTTGTTTTCCGGTAAAGAGCAAACCGTCAAAATTTCTATTCCTACGAAAGCGGCAAAGCTAACTATTGATAGTGCATATATCGCTGCCGGAACGGATTTTGCGCCTTCTGTTGTGAAAGATAATCAGGTAAAACAATTGATTTTTGATGCTGAGGGGCATAAACGTACCTATCGGGCAATAGTTCCCGACGACTTGTCGAACTGGACATACCTGAGTACGTATCCCTTTGCGTTAGTCCTGTTTATTCCTCCCATTGTGGATATACTTTCACCTAATGCATGGCAGTACAAAGATGAGTATGTATTCCCGCCCTTGAGAAAATACACCTACTCCGATACCACATTAAAACAGCTGTACATGAATAATGTAGCGTTTGACATCAGCACCAAAAATAATATCTTCAGAATATATACTTATGATGCTTTTCTAGCGAATACGAATATGGAGCTCGAGTATCATAATGACAGTATTGGAACGCGCTACACAGGATTGGATACGAAGCTATCTCTCTTATTAAAAAAACTCAACTATACAGATACTACGAATACGGTATTTATAGACAATATAAACTCAATCTATCTCGATGCACGGGTCACGAGAATTGTGGTGAGAGGCGTCAGATTTCCCAAAATGATGCCCATCTTTACATTGCGAATGGCAGACGCTGAAGTAACGTCGCAATGGATGGCGAAGAGCATCTATGGCGATACCCTTTATACAAGTACGATTGTATCGAAGTCCGGACAGTTTCCTGTCAAACAAAACGTACTCAGAGAAGCTGAGCGGCTTTCCATCGAAGACGCATTAGAGTATTCATTACTCGACTTCATAGATACTTTGTCGACGGCAGGGGTGGTCAAGTCAGAACATCTGAGTACCGATTTTAACGAAGTCATCCGTATAGCAAAGCCGACCAAACCACCTATAAATATTGGAGATGCAATGAAAGCATCCGTAACGATTAAAAACGCAGATGGTCATGGCAGCGGCCTGCTTATTAGTCACGACGGCTATATCGTTACCAATCATCACGTCGTCAACAAAGGCGGCGACTATACCGTCATCCTCAACGATGGTACTGAATATAAGTGCAAGGTACTTCGCACCAACAAAATAGTAGATTTGGCATTAGTCAAAATTGAGGGGATGTTCGATGCAGCATATTCATTACCATCTCAACAAAATTATAAGATTGGTGATGAAGCCTGGGCAATCGGAACACCGCAATCAATTCTACTCGGACAAACAGTATCGAAAGGAATTGTATCAGGCAGCAGGAAGCATAATGGTAGAAATCTCCTCCAGAGTGATATCAGTTTGAATCGGGGTAACAGCGGAGGACCGATTTTACTGAAGAATGGTGAACTCATTGCTATTGTTGAGTATAAGCTCTATGGAAAAGGTACCGAAGGTATTTCATTCTCGATACCTGCCTTTGAAGTAATGAAAAGTTTAGGACTCTCCTATTAATATTCCGGTCGGTGCATGCAGCTTTTGCCCATGGATGGTTACGATAGCCGGGCATCCTATCCTCGTGCCACTCGTTTCGGCTTGGCTCAACGTCCGCTTGGTTCATTCCACCAACCGTTAACACATGCCGATGAAACGTACTGCACATACGGAGGGAGTTTAAAAAATCAACAAGAACATACGACCTCTCTGAGGTCGTTTCACTTTTGTTTACCCGTTTCTATAAACATTCGACCTCTCTGAGGTCGTTTCACTTTTGTTTACCCGTTTCTATAAACATACGACCTCTCTGAGGTCGTTACTCCTTTGTTTACGCGTATCTATAAACATACGACCTCTCTGAGGTCGTTACTACTTGGATGTACCCAATTTTCTGCCCCTACGAACGATAACAATTCCCCCACTGGGATTCTATCAAACACAACAAAAAAAGGGTTGCAGATACCAATCTGCAACCCTTTTTGTATAAAGAAAGAAACGTTACTCTTCCGCTTTGTGATGCGAAGCATAGTCCTGCACCAACTTTTGCTGCACATTCGCTGCGACCGGCATATACTCGGCGAATTCTTGGGTATAGCTCGCGCGCCCTTGGGTCATTGCGCGGAGTGCCATCGAGTATTTGTCGAGTTCGGCAAGCGGCATTTGCGCTTTGATTTTCTGATAATGTCCATCGGCGTCCATTCCCATGATCATACCTCGGCGGGAAGGGAGATCGCTCATTACGTCACCCATGAAGTCGTCGGGAACGGTAATTTCAATATTATAAACGGGTTCGAGGAGCTTCGGATCTGCCTGCATGAAGCAGTCTTTGAAGGCCATGAGACCGGCAGTCTTGAACGCCGCTTCATTCGAGTCCACGGCGTGCATCTTGCCGTCAAAAACACTGACGCGGATGTCACGAGCTGGGCTGCCGGTCAGCGGACCTTCCTGCATTTTGTCCATCACACCTTTCATGATTGCCGGTAAGAACCGTGCCT
>JBPOHH010000481.1:0-2700 GCA_052035765.1 Bacteroidota bacterium | reverse complement strand
CTGCTCCATAATTTCCTGCACCGTCACCGCTTTCTCCACCCGAAATTCACCAATCGCCGTGCGTCGGAGGGCGGCGAGATACCCGCCACAGCCGAGAAGCGCGCCGATGTCGCGGGCGAGTGAACGTATATACGTGCCTTTCGAACAGTCAATCGTGATATGGCAATAGGGGATGTCGATTTTGGTGATTTGTATCGAATAAATGCTCACGGGGCGTGGAGGTAAATCTAATTCAATTCCTTTACGGGCAAGCTTATAGAGCGGTTGGCCGTCTTTTTTGATAGCAGAGAACATCGGAGGAATTTGCTCAATATCTCCAACAAACTGTTGGCATGCAAAGGTAATAAGGTCGTCGGTAAGATATTTTGTCGATATGAAATTTTCTTCGGGTGCTTCGGAGTCATCGGTTTTGGTGGTTGCGCCGAATCGTATCACCGCTTCATACTGCTTCTGCGCGTCTTGATACTCACTTATTTTCTTCGTGAATTTACCGAAACAGAGGATTAAAAGTCCGGTTGCAAGCGGGTCTAAAGTACCGGCATGACCGACTTTCTTGATACGGGTGAGTCCGCGCATTTTAGCCACGACATCAAACGACGTCCAGTCTTTGGATTTGTCGAGGAGGGCCACGCCACCTTCCGTTGCGGCGGTGAGTTTCCATTCTTCAAACGAGGATAGGGAAGTGCGGTCAAGGAACATAGAACTTAATCCACATCCTCTTCTTCATCCGGTGGATGCACGACTCTGCCGGCCTCTTCATCTTCTTTCTTGACTTTGTCGAGCAGCGATTGGATTTGTTCCATTGTATCGAGTGTGTCATCGAGAAAAAAACGTAAGTCCGGCGCTGAACGGAGGTTAATCTTCGACGAGACGGCATGCCGGATTCTGCCCTTGTCATCTTTGATCCGCGCAAGTACATTCGCCGGCGAAGCTTTACCGCCATAGACGCTGAGATAGACGGTGGCTATTTTCAAGTCATCGGATACTCTCACAGACGTAACGGTAATGAGTCCGGCCGACATTTCAGACGCGATTCTGCGTAATGGGTCGGACAAATATTCCCGAATCAAACCGGCTACTTTTTGGGTACGAATAGACATCTATGGGAGAATTAGGATAGTTTACGTTTAACTTCAGTAATTTTATAACTTTCAATAATATCACCGACTTCGATATCATTAAATCCTGCAAGTGCCACACCGCATTCGTATCCGGCATCGACCTCGCGGACGTCGTCTTTGATACGCTTGAGGGAGTGAAGCGAACCCTTGAATATCGGAAGTCCATCCCGCAGGAGGCGTACTTTGTCGTTCCGCGTGATCTTTCCTGTCTGCACATAGCATCCGGCAATCACACCTATGCGGCTGATTTTAAATACCTGACGTACTTCGACATTCGCTGTAATTTCTTCTTTGATATCCGGCTGCAGCAATCCTTCAAGCGCGAGGTGAATTTCATTGATACAGTCATAAATGATATTGTAAATCCGAATATCCACACCTTCATTTTCGGATGCTTTCCGTGCAGCGCCTGATGGCGACACATTGAAGCCAATGATAACGGCGCTTGAGGCGGCCGCGAGCATGACATCAGACTCGGAAATCGTACCAACTCCTTTGTGTAATATACTTACACGCGCCTCGTTGCTGGAGAGCTTGAGTAATGAATCGCATAATGCCTCGACCGAACCTCCCACATCACCCTTGATAATAAGGCGTAATTCACGTGAGCCGCCCGCCGAAATATCACGGGAAATATCATCGAGTGTGATATGACGGATTTGCTTGAATTGCTGTTCGCGCTTAAGCATCTGACGTTGATGCGCTACATCGCGGGCTTCAGACTCGGAATTAAGCACGGTAAATATATCGCCTGCTTGTGGAAGTCCATCAAAACCTGACACTTGCACAGGAATAGAAGGCAATGCTCTCTCGACACGATTGCCACGTTCGTCAAATAACGCACGAACGCGTCCGGCGAACATACCGGCGACGAACGGGTCGCCAATTTCGAGTGTACCTTTTTGAACCATCACCGTTGCGAGCACGCCTTTTCCTTTGTCAAGGTGAGCTTCGATGACTGTACCGCGGGCATTGCGATCGGGATTTGCCGTTAATTCCAGCATTTCTGCTTCAAGAACGATTTTTTCGAGTAATTTATCGACATTGAGTCCCGAGCGGGCGGACACGGCAACGGATTGATATTTTCCGCCCCAATCCTCGACGAGCACATTGCGGTCTGCGAGTTGTTGTTTAATTCTATCAGGATTCGCTTCTGCGCGGTCAATTTTATTAATCGCTACCACAATCGGTACATTTGCCGCCTGAGCGTGACTGATAGCTTCGATTGTCTGCGGCATCACACTATCGTCAGCAGCAACTACGAGTACCACAATATCTGTCACTTTCGCACCACGAGCACGCATCGCCGTAAAGGCTTCGTGACCCGGAGTATCGAGGAAGGATATGGACTTACCATTTGGCAAATCAACGTGATACGCTCCGATATGCTGCGTAATTCCACCGGCTTCACCGGCGACAACATTGGCAGAACGGATATAGTCAAGGAGAGATGTCTTACCGTGGTCAACGTGACCCATGATCGTGACAATAGGCGGACGGGAAACGAGTGTATCCGGTTCATCGACTTCGTCTTCCATAATTTGCGCATCGACTTCATCGAGGAATTCAATTTGATACC
>JBPOHH010000388.1:0-3952 GCA_052035765.1 Bacteroidota bacterium | reverse complement strand
TTATCAAAAAATCCTCTATGAAGCAGTAAACGAACTCCGCACAGAAGAATTCAGCGAACTCTTCTATGAGAAGGATGTGACCAAGAAGAAACGCTCCTTTACCAACGAAGACGTAGCCGTCGAAATCGGCGCAGATGCTTTATTACCAACGAATTATGTATCGGCTGATACGGAGCGGTATGAATTCTACAAACGTTTGTATTTGGTGCGTTCGGAGACGGAACTCCTCAACATCACGAGCGAACTCCGCGATCGATACGGGCGTTTGCCGGCGGAGGCGGAGAATTTGATTTTTGCGGTGCGTCTCCGGGTGGCGGCATTGGAAACAGGGTTTACGCGGTTGGTCTTTAAGAATAATTTGCTAACGGCAGAATTACCGCCCGAGACGAATACATCGTATTACGAACTCTTATTCATGCCGCTTGCTGCGTTTATCGGTTCGATTCCCGGCGCACGTTTTGTGCAGAAATCGCCGAAAGTATTTCTCGAGGCACCGATTAAAAATCGCGAGGAAGCAATTACATTTTTGGAGCGTTTGGTGGGTGCGATGCAGGAGTGAGAGGGGGAAAATGCTACTGTTTTTTAAAGTATGGTTGCAGTTGTACCGAGGGTATAATTTATTTAACTATCAACCTAGTAACGCACTATGGCAGTACAAGTAATCACGCCGCAACAAGAATCTTTTGATCTCCATGTTTCTTTGCCCAAAGAATATTTGGATAAATAGGTTCATTGACTTTTTTACATTGAAGAAGAAGCAAAAAGCGTTGCCATTTCTCCTGTACCTGCAACGAAACCATCTCAAAAAAAAATGTCTGATTTTGCTGGAATATTCACCAAAGAAGAAGCAGACTCATTCGAAAAACACACTCAACGAACTCGCAAAGAATGGGACAGAACTAGTTAATTGACACCAATGCCATCTCACAGGTATTTGTGATCGATTACCCGAGAGCAGCAAAGAGTATGTAATACATACAATCGACGCTAATTGTATAATTTCCGTTGTCGTCGAGATTGAAGTATTGACCTACCACGAAAGCCCAAATAAGCAGCAAGTGTTTACTTTACCATTCGTTTTCGTGTAAGATACTTATTCTGCAGTATCATTTGCCCCGGCTGACCTCACTGTTGATGTACCGTTGGACTCATAATATTCCTTCGGCATTCCGACGCTCAAGAGAATTTCATTGGCTTTTGCCAGCTTTTCCGGAAAAAGCGATTTGTCGCGTAATTGTTCTAATTTCTTATCGAAAACTATAATTGGTATGTTCGATGCATTGAGCTCTTCTATGGTCATGATATATTCCCTTTTTTTGTGAATAAAAATGCGTTGTAGTCTTTACCTCTCATAAACTCCGACCATATCCCATTCTCTGACAATCCAAACACGACATAATCTGCCGTAATCTCTTCTAAGTTATTTGCTATTCCCATTCTATAGAGCCGCGTTCTTGCTGCTGTACTTCCTGTTGCAAAAATCCAAGCATTGGGGTGTTTTTCCATAAAAGAGTTCACAATTGATCCAACCGTTGCGAGGACTTTACTACTATCACCATTGTTCGAAATAGACAGGTCATTCAAAACTAATTTTGCATCATCAGCATCCCCAAATGCAAGATTAAATACATTCTCTGTACTTGTTTGGTCAAACTGAACGATTTTTTTTATTGGTCCTTTCGGACCAATACTCGTAAACTCATAAACTGAAAATGTTTCTTCGGAAGCATATAGATATCTTGGTAGATTCATGGTAGAAAATAAATGGTGAAAAATTCGACAAATGTATAGGTCAATAAGCAACATGTAAAAAATAATGAAAATTGGTGTTTAGAAAAATACTAGGCAAAATTACCAATAAACGTTCTCTATTCCAATACAAGAATCGATGTTTGTACGATGTTGATAGTGATTAAATAGCACAAGGGTAGTTAACGGTAGGCGACTGAACTCGTGCAACTTTTGATTTATTTCTTTCATTTGTTGCTTTGGAACCAATATTCTACTGTAATGGACAAAAAGACAACTTAGAATTACAATAGCAATTAAAACTAAGCATCTATTTTTTAAAATGGTTTTAAAATTTTCCATCTCTTATTTTTGAAAATCAAGCCGTCTAGTTTCAAGTATAAATTGGCAAGTTTACATCAGTAGCTTTACACACTACTTCTATTGATAAACCATTCAATCAACCACTCTACCTCCCATCAAATACAAAAGCCCATGATAGCAGGCATCATGGGCTAGTATTTCTGCTTACTGAGTAGTCGTCGGGTTTATAGATTGATTAAACAACCCTCTGTAGGGGCAATCTTTTACGGTTGCCCTCTTCTCTTCTATGGGGTAAAATACACCTATTGCCGGGGCAACCGCAAGGGTTTGCCCCTACGACGTATAGTACTACCCTACTTCCGGATACCAATTATTCATCTCACTTTGCTGAATGGCATTCGAGACGATTCCGAAGCCGAAGACCGTGACCAATAAGCAGATAAGCGGGAGATTAGTATTAACTGTTAATCCGCGTGCTTGCTGAATTCTATTGATTGCCTCCGCCATTTTGTATTCGATATAAATGGAATAAATTCCGCATGTTATGATGGAAATAAAAAACCATTTCCAGAAGTTGAATTCTTCCCTGCCCTGCCATGCATTGATGGCGTCCATCTGCCTCGACTGCCAGAATAAACCGTAAATACCGCATGTAACAAGTGTAAGAATAATACTGATGAGAATGTCTCTGCGACCTTCTTCGACCGGGTAAGGATATTCTGCCATACGTTGAACCCCCTAGAGAATGTAATAAAATGAACCACACCATTGAATTTCAATGGTAACTTACGGAATTCCCGCGGAGTAAGCAAGAAAATTCCAATGTTCAATTGGTGATAAAACGAGGAGGGAAATTACTCCTCAAACTTCATCATAAAGCTCGTACCAACGCCACTTGTACTAGTGGCGCTGATGTGGATGTGCTGCAATTGACACAGCTTGCGAACGATGGCGAGTCCGAGTCCATTACCCTTGACGGTCGAACTCCTCGACTTGTCGGTGCGATAGAACCGGTCAAAGATATGCGGTAGGTCTTCAGCGCTAATACCCGTGCCGTCATCTGCTACCGTGAGCGTACGTGTGGCGGCGTCCCATTCAACACGCGTAGTCCCATGTTCTTTCCCGTATTTAATGGCATTGCTGAGGAGATTTTCGAGAATCACTTCGAGGTAGAGTTTATCGCCGGTGACATGGGTGTCGGAAGGGATATTCAATATTATAGTAATTCCTTTAAATTCAGCATGTTCACGTAATTTTTCAACTACTCCGTTGGCAATTGCAGCGAGTTCGACGGTTTCTTTTCTGGCGCTCGTTTCCGGTGAGTCGAGCCGTGCGATATGGAGTAATTGATCGAGCAAGGAATGCAGCCGATCGACCTGCGTGATAATATCGGCGATTTTATCTTCGTACACCTCCGGCGTGCGCGGCTTGCGGATGAGCACTTCGAGTGTGCCGCGGATCGCTGCTAGAGGCGTGCGAATTTCGTGTGAGGCGTCGCTCGTGAACTGTTTTTGCTGCGCCATACTTGCTTCAATCCTGGCGAGCAGGTCGTTAATCGTCGCGGTGAGCAGGTATAATTCATCCTTCCGCTTAGGCAAATCCAGACGTGTACCAATCGTCGCATCTCCAATCGTGGAAGCCGTTTGGATAAGCTGATGAACAGGCGCAATCGACTTGGAAGCGGCGAGAGAGGACGCTGCATATTGCACCAACAGAACAAGCGGGAAGGCGACACAGAGCACCCACAGCAGACTACTCAGCATCGCAAACGACTCCTGCCGTGAAATTGCGATAGATAACTGCCCGATAATGATGCCACGTTCATTGAGAATCGGGAATTGTCCGGTGCGGATATTCTGCGTGCCGATGACACTATTAAAGAAGAGATCGGAGTGATTAT
>JBPOHH010000569.1:0-2494 GCA_052035765.1 Bacteroidota bacterium | reverse complement strand
CGTCATGATGCTCAAGGATCACATTAATGACTCCTGCTAAGATGGTGACTTTGCCCGGGAGCGTCGCTGCTCGGAAGGTGAGTCCAAAATCGAGACCTTTGGAGTCCTTATCGAGATCTGAAATCACCACCGCATTGAGCACATCACCCTTGATTGTATACCGGAATACATGCGCGTCTTTCTCGGCAACTACTTGACTTGTAACGTCTTTCGCCGGAGTCTGTGACTCGTCGAGGAGCTTGAGCGAACCAATATATTTTGTATTCGTTAATAACGAGAGCCCACCTTCTACACGCGGCTTTCCCTTGACTAGGGCTGCATCGCGAACCGTACACATCGTCGTATCCACTATATTTCCAAGAGAATCGAGGCGAATAAACTGCATCACCACCGTCGTCGGCGGCGCATGTTCGTCACCGACCGGCGAGGCAGGGTCTTTTGAGCAACCGTAGAGAGTTGCGATAGTTAGCAAAACCAACACCATGTATTTTTTCATACCTACTCCTTCCATAAAAAAGATAAAAAGGCAGGAGTTTCCTGCCGGAAATTGAATTAACTATTTTTACTCATCAGGAAATTCCCCGAACGGGATTTTTAGTCGAATAATAAATGTGCGCCCTACATCGGCGGTAAAATATCGGAAACGGCTCAGGTAGTCTCGATAATCCCGATCAAACATATTCTGCACGGCTGCATTGAGATGGATTTTATGCGTCTCGGAGATTGGAATTTCTGTTCCCGCCGACACATCAAAGAGCGCATACCCGGCAGGCGGCGGAATATAATCGGTATTTCCGGGGTAATTCGTTTGCCGGGCTACGAATTGTCCGTTAATTTCCAAGTAATTATGTAGTAATTCCCCCCAATCCCCGAGATGAAGATGCGCGCCGAGCTTCGCACGCGGCGCCGGCATCTGAAACAGCGCTTCGCTCGCGTCGAGGTTATTCCCCACCAGCCACGACAGCGCCGCATCCAAGCGTACGACTTCCGTGGCGATATAGGTGAAATTTGCGTCAATTCCCGAAATCATCGCCCTCGTCTGACGGTACTCAAACACCGGGAAAGCCCCACGAAGCGTTTGAATCGTTCTCAGTGCCGGAGCTGAATAGATAAACCCATCAAAATAATGTAGATACGCGCCAATTTCAGTAACAACCGACGGTGTCGTGACCTTGAACGTCGCATCCGCCGAAATCCCACGCTCCGGCCTGAGCGCGCGATTGCCAATCTCATACTGCGCCGTACCATGATGCACGCCGTCCGAGTAGAGCTCATTAATCGACGGAATACGATAGGTCGTCGAGAGATTTCCGGTGAGTGATGTGATGGAAGAGAGCGACCAGAGTGCGCCAAGCGAACCCGACAGACCGGTGTAGGAAATGGAGGAATCGGGTACATTTTTAGGCGTGTATTGATACGTTCGCTGCGAGCGCAAGTCGAACCGTAGTCCTGAATTTACAATCAGTTCGGGCATCGTCCACGTGCCGATTGCATACCCGCTGAGTCCATGAACGGTAAAATTTGGCAATAAATAGGTCACGCTCTGCCCGATATTTTGCTGAAATAATCCATTGACACCAAAGGTCGCACTCAGCGCGCCATCCGGCGTATAGCGCAACTTCGTATCAAGGGTCGTACTCGTCAAATTAAGCGAAAACGACGGCACCAACACCTTGGAAATCGTATCATTATAGCGTTTTCGGGCGTCAAATTCCTGACGATTATTCACCTGATAACCGTACTGCGACTCGATTTTCCATGCGTCACTCAGGCGATAGGTCGCGTTCACGGTCCATAAATCATGCGCAATCACCTGTTTCGGACCGGCAATAGTATAGCTAAAATCATACTCCGTGAGCGGACGTCCGGCTGAAATTGCGCGCATGAGGTCGTCCTGATTGCCAAAATGCGAACCAAAATACACGCCGAGGGACGTTCCGAAATGCGAGTAATACCCTTTGATTGTATAATCTTCCGCCACATACCCAAGGGCAGCCGAGGCATTTAATTCCTCAAACCCCGTATTCCCGAGCCAATACTCCCGCGTTTCGGAATTCCCGGCTTTCCGGCCGCTTGCCTGCACGCGCCAGCCCATTCCTTCCACCGACGGAATGCCGCCCTCAAGAAGTACGGAAGCCGCGCCCTGACGATTATTCGCAAAGGCGTTTGCCGTGAATTCTCCGCCGATAATAGGCGTCGCGGGTAATTCTCTCGGCTCGACGCGGATCACGCCGCCAATCGCGCCGGCTCCATATTCTACCGTCGCGGCGCCCTTGAGCACTTCGATCGTGGATATCGAAAACGGGTCAATTTCCGGTGCATGCTCTGCTCCCCACTGCTGCCCTTCCTGCGCCACGCCTGCGTTCATCACCGTAATACGTTGGGAGTGCAGGCCATGAATGACGGGCTTGGAAATAGAGGGTCCGGTCTGTAAGGTCGTAACACCATTGACAGTTTTGAGCGCGTCGCCGAGCGTTTGCCCGCGATGCTCGTC
>JBPOHH010000063.1:0-5428 GCA_052035765.1 Bacteroidota bacterium | reverse complement strand
GGCTGCACGGTTGCCATGGATACTCTCCATCGATGCTGATGAACGCCTGCTCGACCCCGCGTCCATTCACGATACACTTTCAGCCGCCGGACCGAATGTCGGTGGGATATTGATAGAAGTCATCTCGTATTCAATGTCCACAGGGGGCACACGGGAGTCAAATTCTACCTCAATGGTGCGATTATTCAGGAATAATCCTGCTATTCGTTTTGAAGGTATAATTCATGAACAGGTACTTGAGTCAATTCTCGCGCAACGTCTTGAAATAGCTCAATCTTCTCTGGCATTCCTCCACGAAGGATATAATCTCTCTCCGCAGGCGATGCGTGAAAAACACCTTCGTAATATCTCGTTGCTCAATACTGCCATCAAGCAAAAGCCAACCCATGCCTACGCCTATCTCCACCGCGCGAAGACCTACCTCGCTCTCGGTAATATTCCAAGCGCTGAAGCTGATATTCATCATGCCGTTGAGTATGCGGGCAAGGAGAGCAGTATTCTGCCGCAAGCGCTGTGTTATCAGAGTGTTATTGCCTGTGAACAGCAAAACTACAGTCTTGCAATCGAGACCGCACGGCAAGCGCTTACTCTCATTCCCTATCAATCACTTGCGTGGTATGTCGTTGGTGAATCCTGCCATGCACTTGGTCTGCATGAAGAAGCGATTTCCGCTTTTACGGCTATACTCAGTATTAGCTCTGCCGCTGACCCGATGGCAAAAATCGCCGGTGAATTTCATCATCCGCCGGAACACATCTACTATCGCATCGGCAGAAGCGCCGCCGCGCTCGGCAGATGGCAGGAAGCGGAGAAGGAATATCTTCACGCCTTGGCAGCCAACCCCAATGATATTTCCTGCCTCGTCGGCTGCGCAACATGCGCGATGAATGCGCAGGATTATGACCGCGCCAAGAAGCTGCTCCAGCGTGCAGAAAGTATTGCGCCGCAAAGAGAAGATATTCGTACACTTCTGCTTCAACTGCCGCCACAGCATTCACAACTACATGAAAAAACAACACTTCCTAAGCAATCAGACTTTTTTCAAAAGGTGAATTTTTCAGCGCAGAGTACCGCTCCATCCACACCTCGAAATGTTCCTGCTCCGCCACCTGCCCGTCCATTGCTGTCGCTGAGTATGATTGTCAAAAATGAAGAACAAAACCTCGCCGACTGCCTCAAAAGTGTCGAAGGTGTGGCCGATGAAATTGTCATCCTCGACACCGGTTCGACCGATTCGACTATTCAAATAGCACGTTCCCTTGGCGCAAAAGTCTATCAGCAGCCGTGGACCGGAGATTTTGCAGAAGCGCGAAATGCATCGCTCAAAGAATGCACCGGAGAGTGGATCCTCTACCTCGATGCTGATGAACGCCTGCACCCGGATGCAAAACTTCATTTACGGTCGATGCTCGCGTCGATGCCGGAGGAGATTGGTGGAATTGTATGCACGATTACGAGTCCGCACCGGCAGAATTCCGGCATACGTGACGTTCATCGTGGCAGCTATCCTCGTATCTTCAGGAATTACGGTTACCCAAACATCTCCTTTCAAGGTCGCGTCCACGAACAAATCACGCCGTCGATTCTCGCTCTCGGCGGACAAGTCATTATGAGTGAAGTGGAAATATACCATCTCGGCTATGATCAAAGTCGGGAGATTATGGAACAGAAAGTCAAGCGGAACTATGACTTGCTCATCCAGCATGTTCGGGAAGAGCCGGAGAACAGCTATGCGTGGTTCCAGCTTGGGCAGACCCTCGCCCGTATGGACCTCACCGCGCAAGCCGAGCAGGCATTGAAGCTTGCGATAGATTTCGGTACGCTTTCTCCGATGATAGCAGCCAGCGCTGCGGCGACACTTTCCCAGATTGCAGGAAATGAAAAGCGATTTCCCGAGGCGCTGACATGGGCGGATTATTCTCTTGCCAAAGCGCCCAAACAGTCGTATGCCCTGAGTCTGAAAGCTTTTGCGTTGCTCTATCTCGGCAGGGCGCAAGACGCAGAAAACGCATTCCTTGAGGTCAAGAAGCGAATTGCCAATCAACGCGGAGTGCCGCATACGGGATTTGAAGTGGAAATTGCACCCGAGACGATTGAGCATGGACTGCGGGAAACACAAAAACTACTTCGCACACAAACATAACAGCAATACTTTCTATATACTTATCATTACTTAATGAAAATTTACCGCCTTACCATCTCTTTCGTTCTTCTTCTCCTACTCACCACCGGCAGTGGTACCGCCGATGAGCCCACCGACAGTCTTCCACCGAAAAGTCGGTCAGGTTTTACGGTCTTTCCGTATATCAGCTACACCCGTGAAACAAAGCTCGTCGGAGGAATTGGCGGGCTGTATTATTTCCGCCTCGATACCCTTCCCAAGACTCGCCCTTCGAATATCACCGCAAGTACTGAATACAGCCAGCGCAAACAGTTTAGTATCGGTCTCTATCCTGAATTTTATCTCGAAGGTGAGTCGATTGTCATTACTTCGACATTTAAATACAGCAAGTATCCGGGGTTTTTATTCGGCAGAGGTAATCGTACAACTATTTTAAATAAAGAAAGTTATACGCCTGAAGGGTTTAAAATTATCGTTAACTTTCTTGCCAATCTACAAGGACAGAGTATTCGGAACGGTTGGAATCTCGGTGGACAGCTTGATATCAGATTTGATAATATTCAAAACGCCGACTCGATGGCAGGCGGTATGCCCGGTCTCGTACAAACACGTTCAATTATTGGGAGTTCGGGTGGAATAGTCTCCGGGCTCGGACTCGTCGTCAATCTCGACACGCGGGATAATTTATTCTCGGCGAGCCATGGAAAATACTTCGACACCAAATTCATTCTGTATGGCAGCGCGCTCGGAAGCGAGTATTCATTCCGTAAGTTAATTGTCGATTACCGGCAGTACATGATGGGATGGAGAGAGGAGGATGTCTTTACTTATCAGGCAGTTGCTGGTTTTGTGAGTAAAGGCGCTCCGTTTTACAAATTCTCCGATCTCGGAGGCGAATATCTGCTGCGCGGATACTTCAACAGCCGATATCGTGATAATAATGCGCTTCTGCTGCAAGGTGAATACCGCGCTCCGATTTGGTGGCGTTTTGGTGCAGTGGGTTTTGCAGGAATCGGCGATGTCTTCAGTAGTACCAATGACCTCTCACTCAAGACCATCAAGCTCGCCGGTGGTGTGGGAATACGATTCGCAGTATTACCCGATGAACGTGCTAACCTGAGATTTGATATAGGGTTTTCGAAAGAAGAGATGCAGCTCTACCTTGGATTCTTCGAAGCGTGGTAGTATTACGTTCAACGCTTTCAACGTAAGAATTTGGCAAGTAATTGAACACTTCGACATGCTCAGTGTGACGGTAAGTCCTCCGTCATACTGAGCTTGTCGAAGTATCACGCAAATGCCAATTTCTTACATTGACAGAATTGGGATTACTTCCCTACCACAAACGGCGTACAATTACAGCTTTTTTGGACTAATTCCTTTGCCTTTTCGGCTGACTCTTTGGAGGAATATTCCCCGATAAACACCGCGAATTTTGTTGCCCCGTCGATCGTTTTCTCGGTGACACTCGCCCGCATGCGCTTTTGTTTGTAATTTTTCACTTCGTTCTCGGCGGCTTCGCGGGTGTCATAACTCCCTACCTGCAAACTAAACACCTCTTTCGGTGATTCTTTAGGTTCTGCTTTTGCAGCCGTCTTTGTTTCCGGCGCTGTCGGCTTTGCAGCCGGCTTGGTTTCCGGAACGTTTGGCTTTGCCCCCGGCTTCGTTTCAAATGCTGTTGGCTTTGCTACCGGCTTCGTTTCCGGAGTTTTTGGCTTAGCACCCGGCTTGGTTTCCGGAACGGCGGTCTTTGCGGACGGCTTGGTTTCCGGTGCGGCTTTAATGGTCGCTTTCGGATCGAGCGCACTTGGCTTTGCCGGTGTTTTCGGGTCGGCTACGGTTGGCTTTGCTGCTGCTTTCGGATCGGGCTGAACAGTAGTAGCGGCGGGCTTCGGTGTTGATTTGGGTTCTGGTACGGCGGTCTTTGCTTCAGTGACCGCTGTTGGAGCGGTCGATGCTTTGTCAATTTTCGGGAAACCGACCGTGGCTTTGACCATTTCGGCAGCATTGAGTAAAAACTCCGATTGCGGGTATTTTTCGCGATAGGTTTTGAGTTCTTTTCTGGCGCGGGTGGTGTCTCTGCGGAGGGAGTAGAACTGCACAATCCGCCATTGCGAGTCATCAGCCCACTCGCATTCGGGGTGCTCTTTGACGATTTTCTCGTAAATTTTCAATGCGCGGGCTGCATCTTCAAGTACTACTCCATGAAGGAATTGCACGCCCGGATCATCAGGAAATTCTGCTAAAATATCGGGCAGCTCCCGCTTGACATCTTCTCCCTTTCCAAGCGCTACTGCCTGCAGGCGATTACGCACGAGCGATGCCTGCCCGAGGGCATTTGAACTGATGAGAATTGAAAAAACCGCGAGGAGAGAAAAGATTTTCATGCTGATAGACTAATTTATGGAAACTTAGTTTGCCGTTCACACCCAAATTACGGAAAAAATAGGTATTTTCGTACTATTAAATGCGAAAAAATTAGGCAGAGAATCCATATATCTGTTGTATGGGAAACGGTCATCAGCAATTCTTTTACACGTGATTTCGTAACATATTGAATATGAATATTCTTGTAGCGGCAGGTGGCACAGGAGGGGATTTATTTCCGGCAGTAGCGGTCATAGAGCAGGTACGTGCCAAGCTCGGCGAGAAATGTTCGGTTGTCTTTGTCGGTAATCCCAATCGCATCGAAGCGCGTGTCGTACCCGAGCTCGGCTATCGGTTTATTCCGATTCCGGTCACAGGTTTTCAGGGAATTTTCCACCGTACCACTCCCCTACTTCCTCTCAGAATTCTCCGGTCACTTCTCGCAGTCCGCACCATCTGCAAACGCTTCAAAATCGACGTAATTCTCTGTGGTGGCACCTACATAAGCTACCCTGCCGGTATCATCGCCAATTACCTCTCGCTCCCGATGATGCTCCTTGAGTCGAATGTACTACCCGGTAAGACCAATCGCCTGCTTGCCTCAAGAGCGCAGGCAATTATCCTTGCATTCGGGGAGTCAAAAGAACACTTTCAGCCGTCGCTTCATTCACGTATGCACGTCGTCGGCAATCCCGTTCGTCAGACAATGCTCGCTTCCCCGCCGTCAGAGACAGATGCGCGTGCGACCTTCGGACTCGACCCACATAAGCCCACGCTTTTTGTCTTCGGCGGCAGTCTCGGCGCGCGATCGATTAATCATGCCGTGGCTGCTTCGATGGAAGAATTATCTGCACGCGGCATACAAGTGCTCTGGCAGACCGGTAAGAACTACACACCGCCCGAAACGCTGCCCGACGGTATCGTCAGCCGGGTATTTAT
>JBPOHH010000684.1:0-4901 GCA_052035765.1 Bacteroidota bacterium | reverse complement strand
CCAAACCCGACTTCTCGCACCTGAATATGGGCGACGTCGCGACGCTGATATGTTCTGCCGTGTGGGGAATGTATCTTACGTATTTAGATATGATTACGCGCGACACCACCACTATCGGCACACTCTCAGTGCGCCTGGCTATGGTGCAATTTGTAGTTGCAATTATCACGTCCATTGGGTTTTATTTCGGGTTCGAAGGCACGCTCGCACAGCTTCCTGCGCTTACGATGAAAGCGCTCACGTCAGCGCCTGCTCTTTATGCGTTTCTTTATACAGGAATACTCGGTTCAATCGTATGCATGTACATCCAAATCCGCGTGCAGCGGGACACCACACCGGTCAAAACGGCGCTTATTTTCTCGCTCGAACCTATTATCGCCTCGACACTTGCGGTAATTTTCCTCCACGAGACCTTCTATTCCGACCAAATTTTAGGTGGCGCTTTGGTATTGGGCGGCATTTTAGCGGCTGAGATTGGTGATGCGATTATGAGGCGGTGAGAGTTTTTTTAACGCAAAGGCGCAGAGGTGCAGAGAATTCTTTGCGTTCTCTGCGCCTTTGCTTTAAAAAAAACGACCAATGGACGGGCATCGAGTGTAGCCAAAATGCACTAGATTCTTCAAATTACAAAGCCCTTATTGGATGGATTGCATCCTATAAGGGCTTGTTGTATTTCGGGGAAAGGGGACTGAATTAGCGGACTCATGGGACTAAAGGGACTGAGAGGACGGAAAGACTATCGACCGACAAACTACTTTCCACTTACCACTTATCGACTTTCCACTTACCGACTTACGACTTATCAACTTACGGCTTATCGACTTACGACTTACTGACTTACGACTTATCGACTTACTGACTTACGACTTACTGACTTACGACTTACGACTTACTGACTTACGACTTACTGACTTACGACTTACTGACTTACCACTTACCGACTTACGACTTATCGACTTACCACTTACCACTTACGACTCCTCCCCCTCAAACTCCCCTCTCATCTCTTCGTAGTCAGGTTGTAATTTTACTGCCCATTCAAACATTGTCTTGGCTTCTTCTTTTGCTCCTGCTTCTTGAAAACAAAGTGCAGCGCCGTAGCATGCATCCGCGTTTTCGGGATTCATTTTCAGTGCCTGTGTGTATAATTCATGCGCATTTTCAAGGTCACCGAGCCGGAATAATGCTCTGCCGGAATCGCAGAGAAGTGTATCGAGGCGGATACCGAGTGCACTGTCATAGCGGAAGCGTTTCCAATCGCCGAGGAGTGTATTGAGGAATTCGAGAGATTCGACCCACTTGGACTCAAGAGCGTAGCAGAGCGACTCGATATAGATTGAATCTGGATGAATGGCGCGGATTGCATCGGCTTTTTTCACAAATTCCCGGGCAAGCTTTACATCACCGTCGGAGACGGAGATCCAAGCCAGGCGCAGAATGGCGAGCAGTCGATAGTGTTCGGGCATACCACCAAGCGTAATTGCTTCCTGATACAGCGGGATAGCCGTATCTACCACACCCTGAGCCATCTCGACTTCTGCTTGTGCAAGCGAGGCGATGCCGTCGGAGGGCACCTCAAGCAAGGTCGCTTCGGCGCGGCGTGCCATATCTGTCCCGGAGAGTGCATCCAAACGGGAGAGCATTTTCATGGTAGCACGTTTCCAGCTCCAATCGGTGCGGGCGCGTTGGCTACCGGCGATACCTTTATGCATGCCGTCGATTGGATGAGCATAGGCAAAGCGTAGAATTTCTTTGAGATGTTCACTTTCGGGTTCAAGCATAAACCCTTCAGAAGTAAGCTCATAACCGCTGATGGAGGTTCCGATGGATTTCTTGCCTGCACGAATGCGCCAGCCGACGGTATCATCGACGAAATCATCGGTCGCGCCGCCGTCGGTGACGATGACCGGGAGTCCGCATGCCATAGCTTCGAGCGTAGGCAGTGAGAACCCTTCACCGCGATATGGCGAGACAAAGACATCACAGGTACGGTAGAGCGACGCCATATCTTCATCGCTCATTTTTGCATCAGAGTAGAGAATTTCGGGTGCACCGTCGAGGGAACGTATTTTCTCAATCATTTCTTCGGCTGTTTGACCTTTGTAGTATGAATCTCCGCCCATATCCTTGATAATTAAGCATACATCATCTTTTGAAGTGAATGTTGTGGCGTATGCCTGGAGCAGGATATCAATTCCTTTGCGGTAAATTGTGCCACCGACAAAGAGAAATTTAAACCGTTTTTTGGTGGTTAATTCGAGTGTTTGTCCAAATGGAGTAAAGATTGCGGGATTCACTCCGTTGGGCACAATTTGTACTTTATTAAAATCTACACCGGAGGCGATAAAGGCATTCCGGGAGTAATTCGACGGCGTCCAAATCTCATCGGCACGATTGAATAATTCCACAAAATCTTTGCGTAGGGTCGTAAATTCCCATGGCTGCTGAATGACCCACTTTGCACCTTTGGGTTCCTCTTCGCTCGGCGGCCACTGATGGCGAACCCAGACATAGGGTAATTTTTTAATTTCTTCCGGGACTTCGGCTTTATGCCGAATATCATGTGCCGCAAGCAGCTCGTATTGTGCATTGCCTTCGGGTGTGAATTGATCCGGTTCGAACGGCACGATTGTGACTTCGGCGACTCCTGCTGCAATCACATTCGCACATTGTTCGCGATTGATGAGCGCTAACGAATGAAGCACAAATTGCGAACCTTCCCAGACGAGATTGATAGACGGTGCCGAGGCCGGTGCTTTTTCCTCTGCCGTGGCAGCGACGGGCGCCTTGACAGCTGCAGCCACTGCTTTTTTCCTCGCCTGAACGGTCATATTGAGATTAATATACCCTGATGTCTGCGGCGTATCAACTTCTTCAAAAGTCATTATTTCAAATCCCGCTTTTTCAAGATGCTTGCGTATTGAGCGTTCATCAAAACCTATACAGTGATAATCGCCCGGATTGGTCTGACCGCCGAAGATCATATAGGAGGCGACATCGGCATCCCAGACTCCATTTTGATAGGCCTGCATTTGAAGCCGGAGTGAGGGGCAGCGAATGATAATTTCACCGCCGGGCTTGAGAACACGTGCCCATTCACGGAGAATTTCACCGGTTTCACGGTGACTGAAATGTTCTAAGACATCACTTGCCAGCACGCCGTCGGCGACATTATCCGGCAGCTCGATTTTGCGGATATCCATTCGTACGACGCGGTCATCATCACTGAACAGATCGATATTGACAAAGTCCTGCCGCACATCCAGGCCGCAGCCAAGATTAAGGTACAAGGGGCTTGGCAAGGGGCTTGGCATTGAACCGCGGGCGAAGGAATTGGAGAATCCTCCACGGATATTTTCAGAGAACATAAGTCGGTTCAGTGGCTCTCCGGTACTCGCATCCTGCACGCTTTTTTCGGCGATTGGTTTGATACGTTTATCATGGAAGCGCAGCGTCACATCCTGAGGATTGGGACGCTCGCCGGCGGTTAATTCATTATAGAATTCCACCATAAAATTCACAAAATCGGTGAAATTATAATTGAGTGTCGTGTTTTTACGCCAATCTTCCAATGTCGACGGGAATACTACAAGGTCGGCAATGACATTGGAGAGGTCGCTTGCTGACTTGTAATTATAGAGGCGTCCATTCACACCATCGGTAATAAAATCCGGAAAACCGCCAATATTTGAAGCGATGACCGGCAGACCGAGAGATAGTGCCTCGGCGATTACCAGAGGAGCACAATCCTCCCAAATGCTTGGTAAAATAATCGCATCGAGCTGAGTCGAAAGGGGCATGAGATCCTCACCCTTATACTCACCGTGAAATTGTAGATTTTTTTTACGATCGATCGAGATAACGATATCTTCGTATTCTTTGGGACCGGAACCGTAGATATGAAACTCTGCCGATTCCGACGTAAAATTCTGAGCGGCTTTTGCCAGCACATGCACACCTTTGAGTGCCATCAATCCACCGATAAAGCCAAATTTCAGGGGTCGTCGAATAGTTTTGGACATCGTCAAATCCGTCATCCAATCGGTGCTTTCGGGTACTTGGTGCACCACCGTGATACGCGCGGACGTACCGGCAAAAGACGCAAGGAGTTCCCTCTGCCTGCTCGAAACAGCCAATGTATAATCGATGGTCGAATGGAGCAACTCACGAGTCTTTGCCTGCCTGCGCTCATACTCCGACACTTTGTCCGGATAATTCTCCATAAGTTCTGAATTTTCAAAAAAATTCGTACTTTTCCATACTGTTAAGTCCGGACGTATCATGTATAGTCTCGGATCGATAAGATGATAATTATGCGGAGTGAATACCGTAGGAATTCCTCGTAGATGAGCCACTTCGGCTATAGTAAAAGAGAGACCGAGAAAATTATGAAAATGAACGACCGTCGGCTGAAAATCATCGAGGACTTTCTCAAACAACTGCTCAATCTCCGGATTGGAAATCTCTCGTAACGGATGATTGTCATCGAGAAATACTGTGGGTCGATTATACACTCCAAAGAGCCGCACACCTTGATCTTCCGTCTCCTCGCAGAAGTATGGTGTGGTTTGAGTGGGATGAGGACCCGCGGCGTAGAACACACCAACATCATAACCCATTGATACCAGTCGAATTGCAACAGAATGTGGAAATGTCGTACCACCACCGGATTCATTCCATCCATACATTGTAAATAGTATTTTTGTCGTATTCATAGCACTGTTCCTCTTGTCCGTTAAAGATAATTGGGGCATTTCTGCTTCCATCAGCGGAAGTGAATGCAGTAATTCTTGTGTAATTCCATGGGTTGATACTGTTCTTATCCATGCTTCGGCGGATGAGAGCCTTGCATCCGGCAGCTTCATGGCGATAGCGTTGATGAGTTGTGTCGCCACACTCGC
>JBPOHH010000707.1:0-8873 GCA_052035765.1 Bacteroidota bacterium | reverse complement strand
TTTCGATTGCAGGAAGGTATATATTTTTTCACGTTCGGCGGGATAGCCGTCCCATGCATCCAAATTGGTCGCGAGTCCTAATGCCTGCGCCTCGACCTGCATCATCATGACTTGATTAGCAAGTATTTTCCAGGTAGCTTTTGATTGTTGTAATTGTTCGAGGAGCCATTGTTGCTGTTCTAAGCCGAGAAGCGTACGCCCCGAACTCTTCCACAATGCGGTATCGATGGCGGTTTTTCCTGTGGTATCTTTCCCGCCGAGCTGCTTTTCGCGACCTTCAAGGCGTGTATCGACGAGGATTAAATCCATGAGATTTCCGTACGATATCGAACGGTATATCTGGTTATTATCAAGAGCCTTACGCCTAATCGGCATCCACTCGAAATACGCTTTTTCGGCTGCCAGCTTACGTTCCTGCCAGCTCCCTTCTTTCGTGCTGTCGTGATTGTCAGCTCCATCTTTGTATGAGTCATTCGCTGTTTCGTGATCATCCCAGATTGCGATAAACGGGTGCTGCTGATGGGCGCGACGGAGGTCAGGGTCAAGCTTGTAGAATGCATGGCGGATTCGATAATCGGACAGGGAGATTACCTCGGTTTTGGGTTCATGTCCGCGTCCTACTTCTTTCGTATAGCCATACCCGCCGTCGGCATATTCATAAATATAATCACCGAGATGTATAACGGCGTCGATGTCTTTACGTTCGGCGATGCGAGCGTAGGCATTGAAGAATCCTTGTTGATAATTCGAGCACGACACGACGGCAAAGCGTAACTGTTGTACGCCATCCACGGGAGCAGTGCGAGTACGTCCGGTGAGCGATTTTCTGCCAAGTGCTTCAAATCCATAATAGTACGTCGTATTCGGCTGCAGACCGACGGCGTCGATTTTTACGGTGTAGTCGAGTGCTTGATTGGTGGTTGTCGTGCCGGATTGGACGACTGTAGCGAGAGCGGTATCGGTGGCAATTTTCCATTGGACGGTGATTTCTCCATCGGTATCGGGAGTAACGCGGGTCCAGAGAATCACTCGATCGTGGAGCGGGTCACCGGAGGCGACTCCATGATAAAACGGCTTGAGTTTGCTGTCAAAATTCATCGTTTGGTGATTGGCAGCGGCGAAAGGACGTGTATAATTCACCACATTTCGTTCGTCTGCCTTGGGAAGTTCTACTTCGATTTCATGGGTCGGCGGGAGTGGTATTTGCCCCCGCACCGGAAGATTACTTCCTAGCACCCCTACTACAAACGCTGCCACAAGAGTATTCCATCGTATCATTGATATGCTCCGGATATTATACACAAATAATTTCGTCTGCAAATTTACGGCAACAATTTTACGTGGATAATACCGGAGCATGACCAAGGTGCGCGAGTGTATTATCAATTGACTACAATGCCGGAATCTATCTGCATATTATACAAGATATTACACAGCATACAGGCGTTGCTTTCGGCGTATTATTCCACCAGCAATGAACGTACAATACTATTTTCACCCGATGCAAGACGCACAAAATAGACACCTTTCGCGAGATTTGGGATTGAGATCTGCACGGTTCCTGCGCCACCGCCGGACGGGAGTGCGCTTCTCAATTGCCTTGAAAAATCACCAATTTGCCTGCCCATCAGCGTATAGACCATCAGCGTTGCCGTGGGCTCAATTTCCCCGCCAAAGGCAATGGTCACGGGCAAAGACACCGTCGGGTTGGGTTCGATCGACAGCGACATCATCCCTTCCTGCGGATTGATTAACCGTACGCCATGCGTGGGATCAGTCCAGACATCGGTCAGGCGAAAGACGGCTGATTTGACGGAATTTTTGGAGGCAATTGTATCGCCTGCTACGCCGAGCCAGGTAAACGAGAGTATTTCAATCGGTGTTGATTCGGCATCTCCGAGGCCTGCCGTAAGCTGCATTACAGCAAGTGTATCTCCCGACAACTGTCCGGCATATTTGCCAGTCAGTGTCGCCGTCTGAAAACCGTTCGAAATAGTCCCGCGCTGAGATTCATCGGTCGGAGTTAGAAGAGTAGCATTAAATCGAACAGTAGCAATAAAATGGTCAATTCCGGCAGATTGAATACTCGGCTTTGCAGCTATCGTATCGAGAATCAACGGCAGAGTGACCACCTCACCCGAAGCACATGATACATCTACCGGCTTGACCGTAGAATTGAGAAACGAAGTATTCACCATATTCATACCGCCAATGTAGCCATAAGAGTCGGCATTTCCGTAACCGAAGACATAGATGCCGATACCGCTGTCGGCTGAAATAGCGTGAACGCCATCGGGCAGTGGAATAGTAGCATAGGAGTAGCCGGAGTTTGGAATTTTAATAAATGACTGTGTTGGTGACACACCGTCTAACGTAATGGTGGCAATGATACTATTGGGGGCTACAACATTCACAAATTGCTGGTCATAGACTTTTCCACCGGATACGTAAGTCTGTGAGTTTATCCATCGGTAGGATGTAAGAAACTGTTCAGCAGGCGGAACGAGCATCATGAACGGATCGCTGTCGTACTGTCTTCCGAAGACTCCGCCACCGGGAGTAGTCGATTTTTTATATAATGCTACCAATATCGGCTCTGATGCTGAAACAGCAGCCGCGGTGGTAAGATTACCCTGGTAGAATTCACCGGCATTCAACGTTGCTATTCTCGTACCATTCATCGTGATTACCGTTCCATTTTTTGAGGCGAGAATTCTATACAAGTCGCTATTATTATTGCCTGTTCCACCGGCAGGACCGGGAAAAGGCACCAAATAGGCGTCATAGCCCCATTTGGTAACGGTTGGCATCTCTTCGATCAGATAATCACGTGCAGCACTTGAATTGGTATAGGGTATGGCGGCGCGTTTTTGCGAACCAAATACGGCCACCGGTTTAGTGGAAGTAATACGCGTTCCGGTGAGATCATCATTGCTGTTCGGATTGGCCTGTAGAAGGTATGATTCTCCTTTATTCAGAACCACTTGCCGAATTTTGCCTCCTCCTAAACGTGAGTTCGTCACACGTGTCGGCAGGGTAATACTGACGGTCGTCGCGTCTTCGGTAGCGGTGACTGCAAATTGCGACGGTGTATCCGAGCTCGATACATTACTGTTATCAGAATTATATGCCATCACATAATATTCATTACCAAGCACATCAGTTGGCAATGCCAGGAATGCATCGCTTGTCTGCGTGGCCTTACTCAAGCCATAGACCGTCACTTCATTCCCCGTCGTAATGTGGAAGCTCCTCTTCGTTGCTTTTTCAGATTCTCCCCCTTCCAAGAGTTCATAATCAGCGTATGCGACCTGATACGTATAGACCACCTTGGGATCGGTAATGGAAAACGTATGATTGGGTTTACCGGAAAACGCTATCGTTCCCGTTGTCGGTACTTCTGATGTGATATAAATAGTAATATTATCACTATTCGAATTTGAATGAAAATTCGGTGGAAAAGCAATCCAGAAATCTTTGCCCTTGGTATCAAAATCAGAAGTCTGTCCGAAACTTACCCGAGTCCCCAAAATGAGGAAAGCTATAAGAAAGAAGAATAATTGCTGCATAATTGTGCTAATGATAGAGGTGTATGATACTACTACATTGGAGAATATTCTACAAATATTCGAACGGTACGTTCTCCCCAAGCGCAGTAATGGACAAATTCCGAGAGATGTTACTCGAAATACACCCAAATCTGCATTTTTCCCCTTTTGGCACATTGATTGCCGCAATTACCTCGATCTATTAAACTATGCCCATGCGAAAACAATTTTTACTGCATATTCTCCTTGCCTGCGCCGCTTTTGCGGTGGGGTGTTCTACGCCCAAAACTGCGCAAACACGCCATCCGTTACCGCCGCTTTCGTCGATGATAGCGCCGCCACCGATGGCAACCCAAACGACGCATTCACCCGCCGATACTCCTGCAGATACTGCAGCTTTCGTTCCCAAAAAACGCCTCTTGACTCTCCGCGAACAAATGCAGCGACTCGAAGACCGGCAATCTCTCGGTGAGGAAAAAATCGACTCGGCATTACGGGAAATTTCTGATGTTCGAAAAGACGTCGAAATGCTCAAAAACTCCGTCGCCGAGACCTTTCAGCCAAAGTCCACCGCCAAAGCAGGCAAGCCGGTAATTGCCAAGCGGGATGATGATGAAATTCTGCCGGATGATCAGACTGATATGATGCCGGGTAAAAAAACGAAGCAACCTGCACCGGCGGCGAAAACAAAACCAGAGAAAAAAGCCAAACCTATTAAGAAAATTATCCCCAAAAAAGATACGCCGGCTGAAGATCTGACCGACGAAATTAAGCCCGACGAAAAGCCCAAGAAGCAAGCGGAAGCTAAGCCGGAACCCAAAGCAGAAGCTAAGCCCGACAGCACGAAAGTCAAGCCCGGTTCGCTCTATCATTCAGCGCTCAATCTCATCTCCAAGAAGCAGTATGATGAGGCAATTCCACTCCTGCTCGAGACCATAAAAACAGAAAAAAGCACCGAAGTGCTTTCAAATTCATACTACTGGCTCGGCGAGTCATACTTTGGTGTCGGTAAATTTGACCAGGCGATATTTAATTTTCAGAAGGTAATAAACTACAAGAATTCATCCAAATTAGACGATGCACAGCTCATGGTAGCCGAGTCATTTCAACGCCTTGGCAGGAATGAAGAGGCAAAGAAAGCATTCCAGAAGCTCGTCGATTTTTTTCCGACCAGTGAATTCGTTCCCCGCGCCAAGAAAATGCTGCAGAAGTTGTAAAGAATCCCTAAGCATACCATCAAACAAAAAAGCCCTGCTTTCATCGAAAGCAGGGCTTTTTAACGTTGAGAATATGAATTCTTATTTCTGTTCGTATCGTGTGCGATACTTCTTCGCCAGCTTTGTTTGCTTGCTCGAAAGCGACACGCTGCGTCCCTGAATAAAGGCAAAGTCGAGAGAATTAGTGAGTCCGTCGAGTGCATTACCCTTGGATACAAAGAGAGTAGCATCTTTACCAACCTCGAGCGAACCTACCCTGCCGGCGACGCCGAGGATTTCTGCCGGAGCGAGTGTCAGGGCGCGGAGAGCATCATTTTCCGAGAGACCAAATGCCATTGCCGTACCTGCTTCAAATGGTAAATTACGCTGCTGCCATGAGCCGCCGTCGGAGAGTGCGAATTTCACACCGGCTGCGGCTAACTGTGCCGGAAGCGTATATGGTGCGTCATAACCTTGTTCGTCACGACGTGGAACAGAGTGTACTTTCTGAAGAATCACCGGTATATTTGCCTCGCGCAGTAAATCACTGCATTTTAATGCGTCATTTCCACCCACGATGACGGCTTTCAGGTTGAATTTTTGGGCAAATTGTACAACTGCACGAATTTGCTTCTCTTCTCCAGCATCAAAAAGCACGGGAAGATTATCTTCAAATACAGCACGCATTGCTTCAAGGCGAATATCTTTTTGATTCTCCGCCAGACCATTTTTTGCTGCTTCGGAGTACATTCTTGCCTGCTCAAAATAATCAGTAAGCTCCTGAAGGCGTTTTGCATTTTCTTTGCGCTGTTCGTCTGCGCTTTGCCGTATCCATGGCGCACTATAGACCGCAAACTGCGGGAATTGCACCGAGAGACCGGTTACGCGCTTGAGCGCGATGTCCTCACGGGTCCAGCCGTCCAGCATCATGAGCGAGGAGCTACCTGACACGATGCCACCATCTGGAATCACATTGGCAATCAACACACCGTTCGAACGGATTGTCGGAATAATTTCGCTGTCCGGATTGTAGGCGACATCCGCTTTGGCATTCGGATTATAGATTCCGGACTCCGCTGCATCGCGTGTGGAACGCACAGCTTCGATTTCAATAAGGCCAATCGTACTCGCCGGAGCAATAAATCCGGGATACACGAATTTTCCGTCACAATTAATTATTTGAGCATCGGCAGGAATCTGAATATTTTGTCCGACAGCGGTAATTTTTCCCTTGTCAAAGACAATTGTACCGTTTTGGATGACCCCTTGAGTAATAGTATAGAGCTTGGCATTGGTCAAAGCGATGGGTTTTTGCTGCGGAGCACCGGGTGTTTCATCATTGGCAAAAAGGGAGGTATACGAACAAACAAGAGCAAACAGAAGGGCGAAAATTCTATTAGATTTATTCATAGCATCTATATTTAGTAGGGAATTACGACGGGAAGAGCTTGAAAGGCGAGAAGGGGAGCAAAAACCTACAGTTACCCCCAGACAGTGAGATGCCCCTTGACGTCACCACTCGTCAAGGGGCACTCCCCTTCTCACCTTTTCACCACCACAACGAAAGGAGTCCATTAGGAGGTCGAGGGCAAAAATAAGGGTTTGTCTAATACTACGCAAACTTTTTTTTTATTTTTTGAAAATAATTTTAAAATACCTTCTTTCCGAGAAAAATATTTTCGTTGTCAGAGCTCCCGAATGAAAATAAATCGCAGATTAATCGGCAAAAATTTGCCTATCTCAGAAAAAAGGTGCATTTTTGCGCTCCCAAAAGTACGGGGTGTAGCGTAGTCCGGTTAGCGCGCCTGTTTTGGGAACAGGAGGTCGAGAGTTCGAATCCCTCCACCCCGACATAAAAATCCCTCGCTATTTTGGTAGCGAGGGATTTTTTTTGTTTCCTCCTCTGTATCTTCCATCGGTGCGGCTAGCGGGCTTAACCTGCCCTGAACGAAGTCGAAGGGTTGCCGACCACGCAGAAGATTTACCGAATGATAGTTCCGAGGCGTGACCAGCGGATGGTACCTAATTTTTTAAAGAAGTCACCCATACCGAGCCCGGTATCCCATGACCAATAGACCATCATCGGAGTACCGACGACATTTTCTACCGGAACGAATCCCCAGTAGCGGCTATCCAAGCTGTTATTACGGTTATCACCCATTCCGAAACAATAATCCCGCTCAACAGTGTAGCTTGTCACCGGCTTGCCGTCAATCAATATCTGCGTGCCATTACTACCGAATGAATGCCCTTCACGACGAATAAAGGTGTCCCATTCCAACCGATTACTTGCGTTGAGCTCAATAATATCACCCTTTTTTGGAATGCGGATAGGTCCATAATTATCCCTCGAAAATCCCTTGCCCACCGGGAAGGTCTGATATTGATCACCCTGATTCATTGGGATATTATCGAATTTACCATGCTCCGGGAGTTTAAATTCCGTACCATTGACAATTACTTTCGTATCTCGAATGACGAGCGTATCACCGGCCGTCGCCACGCATCGCTTTAGATAATATTCAAAATTATCCGGCTCTGCCTGATCGCGCATTCCCGGGAAGATAAATACAATCACATCTCCCTGACGCGGTGAACGCCAGCCGGGAAGTCGAAAAAAAGGCAGAGGAGCATTAAGGAAGGGAAATACCTGAGGGGTAGAAGGCGCGAATATCAGTCTATTTACAAACACAAAATCACCGGTGGCAACGGTATCCTCCATCGATCCGGTCGGAACGACAAATGATGCAACAAGCAAGCCGTTGATTACCATCACCATAAGTACTGCACCAACAATGGTTCTAATCCAGGAAACGGCGTGTTCCACGGGTGTTTCCGGTTGTTTTTTTGGTTTTTTGCTTTTTAGTTTATCTAGAACGGACATACAGGTTTAGAATAAATGGTATGGTACATTATTAATTATCAATACTCAGCACAGCCAGAAACGCTTCTTGCGGTATTTCTACTCTGCCGACCTGCTTCATACGCTTCTTGCCCTCTTTTTGTTTCTCTAAGAGTTTACGTTTACGGGAAATATCACCGCCGTAGCATTTTGCGAGCACGTTTTTGCGCATAGCGCCGATTGTTTCACGGGAGACAATTTTAGCACCGATTGCAGCTTGAATGATCACTTCAAACATTTGGCGCGGGATGAGTTCTTTGAGTTTTGTACAGAGTTTTTTGCCCCATTCATGAGCTTTGACGCGGTGAACGATGGCGCTGAGTGCGTCAACTGGTTCGCTATTGAGGAGAATATCCAATTTGACCAAATCACCGGCACGATATTCGGAATAATCATAGTCGAGGGAAGCATAGCCACGGGTTGCAGATTTCAATTTATCATAAAAATCAAAAATCACTTCACCGAGCGGCAATTCGAAACTAATATCCACCCGCGTCGGCGAAAGATAAACGGTATTGATGAAAGTACCTCTGCGGTCAAGACAAAGCTTCATAATTGCCCCAATGTAATCCGTCGGGGTGATAATTTGCGCTTTGATAAACGGTTCTTTGATTTCGGAAATATTCCCCGGAGGTGGCATTTGTGCGGGATTTTCTACCCATAATTCTTCACCGTCGGTGCGGATAATATTATATCGTACGTTTGGCACAGTGGTCACAATTACCTGATTAAACTCACGTTCGAGTCGCTCTTGGACAATTTCCATGTGGAGTAATCCCAAGAAACCGCATCGGAATCCGAATCCAAGCGCGGCGGAAGATTCGGGCTCGAACGAAATCGCCGCATCATTGAGTGTCAGCTTGCCGAGTGCTTCCCGTAAATTCTCAAAATCATCGCTGTCAGCCGGATAGATCCCGCTGAAAACCATCGGCTTTACTTCACGGAAGCCGGCAATCGCCTCTTCGCACCGTCGATTATTATGGGTGACAGTATCGCCTGCTTTGGTATCCTGCAAACGCCGGATATTGGCGGTGATATATCCTACATTACCGGCAGTCAGCACGCCGGTTCGCTGCCGCTTCATATAGAGAACGCCGGCTTCTTCTACTTCATAGACTTCATTTGCCATCATAAACAGCACTTTGTCTTTTTCGCGGAGAGTGCCGTCGATGACACGTAAATACACAATCACACCACGATAAGCATCAAAAATTGAATCATAAATCA
>JBPOHH010000289.1:0-1976 GCA_052035765.1 Bacteroidota bacterium | reverse complement strand
GTCATCGCCGATGAGCGCTTTTTCGGCTTCCATGAAGGGCATTAAATACGCCACGGCTTTTTTCATAACACGTGCTGATTTCACCACTTGCGGCAGGAACATCTTCCCTGCTCCGAATAAATCGCCTACGACGCTCATGCCGTCCATTAGTGGACCCTCAATCACATGCAAAGGACGATCATAGAGCAAACGCGCTTCCTCAGTATCAGCATCAATAAACTCTGTAATTCCCTTTACTAATGAATGCTTGAGACGTTCTTGCACGGATTCGCTGCGCCATGCTTCGGCTTCTTTTGCTGTAACTGCTGTCTTGCCCTTGAGCTTGAGCTGTTCGGCGTACTCTACTAAGCGTTCGGTCGAGTCTGCGCGGCGATTTAAAATCACATCTTCCACTAATTCCAGCAGATCCTTCGGAATTTCATCATAAATATCAATTTGTCCGGCATTGACAATTCCCATATCCATACCAGCTTGGATTGCATGGTAGAGAAAAGCAGAATGCATCGCACGGCGAACAGGTTCATTCCCACGAAACGAGAACGACAGATTGCTCACACCGCCCGAGACTTTCGCGCCCGGAAGATGCTGCTTAATCCACCGCGTGGCATTGATAAAGTCATTGCCGTAATTGTTGTGTTCCTCGAGTCCGGTTGCGATTGCAAAGATATTCGGGTCGAAAATAATATCCTGCGGAGCGAACCCTATTTTCTCCGTCAAGAGCTTGTACGCGCGTTCGCAGATTTGAATTTTCCGTTCGAATGTATCGGCTTGACCTTGCTCATCAAACGCCATAACTATAGTCGCAGCACCATATTCAAGCACTTTTTGCGCTTGCTCGAGAAATTTCTCTTCGCCTTCTTTCATAGAAATGGAATTAACAATCGACTTGCCCTGCGCGCATTTAAGTCCTGCCTCGATAACGCTCCATTTGGAAGAATCGATCATCACCGGTACTTTGGCAATATCAGGTTCAGATGCAATGAGATTCAGGAATTTCACCATCGCAGCTTCTGAATCGAGCATGCCTTCATCCATATTAATATCAATCACTTGCGCGCCGCTTTCGACTTGTTGACGGGCGACCGAGAGCGCTTCTTCGTAATTATTTTCTTTGATGAGTTTGGCAAATTTTGCCGACCCCGTCACATTGGTACGTTCGCCGATATTAACAAAATTAGTATCCGGACGAATCTCGAATGGTTCGAGACCTGAGAGGCGCATGAGAGGTTCGCGGGTGGGAATCTCGCGTGGCGCACAATGCTCGACTGCATCAGCAATAGCGCGGATATGATCCGGTGTCGAACCGCAGCAGCCGCCCAACAGATTAGCAAAACCTGACTCGGCAAATTCTTTAATCACCGCTGACATTGTCTCCGGCGTTTGATCATAACCGCCCATTTCATTCGGGAGTCCGGCATTGGGGTACACGCTGACGTAGCAGGTGGCGATGCGGGATAATTCTTCAACAAACGGACGCATTTGTTCGGCGCCGAGCGAACAGTTCAGTCCGACCGACAGCAAATTCGGACAATGGCACACCGAATTCCAGAACGCTTCCGTTGTTTGACCGGAAAGAGTGCGTCCCGACATATCGACAATTGTTCCGGAAATCATCACCGGAAGCTGTTTGTCGCTTGTACGAAAATACTCTGATACAGCAAAGATGGCAGCTTTCGCTGTAAGCGTATCCGTAATAGTTTCAATGAGTAAGAGATCAGCGCCGCCATCGACGAGCCCGCGAACTTGTTCGGAATAGGCAGCGACCATTTCATCCCACACGATAGCGCGGTAGCCGGCATTATTGATATCGGGCGAGAGAGAAAGCATCTTGGTGGTGGGTCCCATCGCACCGGCAACGAAGCGCGGTTTTTGGGGTGTGAGAGCGGTATATTCCTCGGCTGCCTGCTTGGCGAGCTTGGCGGACATATAATTAATATCATAGACCAGAGATTCGAGATTATAATCCGCCTGCGAAA
>JBPOHH010000655.1:0-1989 GCA_052035765.1 Bacteroidota bacterium | reverse complement strand
TAACACCCGGTCCGGTGGTCACACAATACGAATTTGTACCGGCATCGGGTATAAAAATATCGCAAATCGAGAATTTGGCAGATGATATCGCGCTTGCGCTCAAAGCAAAAGGTATTCGTATCATTGCGCCGATACCGGGTCGCGGCACGGTGGGAATTGAAATTCCGAATCATAATCCGTCGGTCGTGCTTTTCAGTAGTATAATTAAGTCACCGAAATTCCATGATAATAACAACCGTCTCCCGCTTGCACTTGGCAAAACCATCTCCGGCGAAGTCTATTGCACCGATCTTGCGAAAATGCCTCACCTTTTGATTGCAGGTTCGACCGGATCAGGTAAGTCTGTTGGTATTAACACCCTTATCGCTTCCCTTCTCTACAAAATGCACCCGCATGATTTAAAATTTGTGATTATCGACCCGAAAAAAGTGGAAATGGCCTTGTACGGTCTACTCAAAAAACACTTTCTCGCTATCTCTCCGGATGTCGATGAAACGATTATCACAAGTCCTGCCAACGCAGTGCTTGTGCTCAAATCGGTCGTTGCCGAAATGGAACGCCGCTACGACGTTCTCGCCTCGGTTGGACAGCGTAATGTAGTCGATTACAATCAAAAAGTAGCCGAAGGAAAGTATAAAGAAACCACGAATTACGTGCATCGTCCACTCCCCTATATCGTCGTGGTAATAGATGAGCTTGCTGACTTGATGCTGACAGCAGGACGTGACGTTGAAGAACCAATCACGAGACTCGCTCAACTTGCCCGCGCGATTGGAATTCACCTTATTGTAGCTACTCAAAGACCATCGGTGAATGTTATCACCGGTATTATTAAAGCCAACTTCCCCGCTCGTCTTGCCTATCAGGTAGCATCCAAAATTGACTCCCGTACGATTCTCGACATGGGTGGCGCGGATCAATTACTCGGGAATGGCGATATGCTGTTCCTTCCGGGGGGCTCTCCAAAGCCGATACGTGTGCAGAATTCCTTTATCAGTACCGATGAAGTCGAAGCAATTTGTACTCATATCGGCAATCAGGTCGGCTATTCAATGCCGTATATGCTGCCAAGCGTGAGCGATAAAAAACAAAGCGGAAAAGGTGATGTCAACGGTGGTGACGGGCGTGATGTACTCTTTGAAGAAGCGGCGAATATCGTGATTCAGCATCAGCAGGGTTCGGTCTCGCTCCTCCAACGTCGCCTCAAAATCGGCTACTCCCGCGCAGCCCGCGTGATGGACGAACTCGAAGCAGCCGGCATCGTCGGCGCGTTCGATGGCAGCAAAGCGCGTGCGGTGCTTCTGGAGAGTGTCTCGGAATTGGAAGCGTATTTGTAAGAACTGCTGTACGGAGAAGCACTATGGTGAATGAACAACTCAAATACTATTTTAAAACAGGAAGATTGAAAAATATTGAGTTTGGAATTACTAGAGAAAAATTGATAGAATTGCTTGGAGAAACGAGTTGGAAATATGGCTCAAGTGATAATGATAAATTTCCAGCGATTATTAAATATGATAGAATTGAATTCTATTTTACAGATACAAGCTTGTATGGAATTATGTATCAACCTATAACATTAGGAGTTGACAAAGGAAATCTCAGGTGTAATTATCATAGAATGACTAGGAAAACAACAATAGAAACAGTTATCCAGTTTCTAGTAAAAAACAATATTAACTTTGAAGAGAAACCAGCTTATTGGGATGATGAGGTTAGACTACTACTTACAGAAGGAAATGTATGGCTTTGTTTTGATTGTCAGAAAAAAGCGGGACACTTTGTTTTACATAAAACTGAAAGTTTTATTGGCATAGTTTCATACTGGGAACAAGAACATAATCGCTTGATAGAGAAAAATCTACTTTCTGTTCTCTGATTCATACTTTGAGAAAATTTATTATTATAATGTTTTCAGACATCAGTTTTGCGTTTTACAACCATTTAAATTAAAACGCTTTTCGTATCATTAGCATATGTAAACGTATC
>JBPOHH010000548.1:0-2066 GCA_052035765.1 Bacteroidota bacterium | reverse complement strand
TGCCCTCGAAACAAAACTGCGTTCTGCGCCGCTGACTGAAACAGTTTCGTGTCCTGCGATTTTATCGGGAGAAGCATCGGGTGTGTTTTTCCATGAAATTTTCGGGCATAGAGTTGAGGGTCACCGTCAGAAAGACCCGAACTCCAGCCAAACATTTAAGTCATTTGTAGGTAAGAAAATACTTCCTGATTTTATCGACGTGGTGTTTGACCCAACGATCAAAACGCTTGCCGGACGCGACATCGTCGGTTTTTTTAAATATGATGATGAAGGTGTGTTGGGACAAAAAGTCGTTGCCGTAAAAGACGGGATATTCCAAAACTTCCTCATGTCACGTTCACCGATTGAGAATTTTATTACCTCCAATGGTCATGGTCGCAAGCAAGCCGGCTACAAGTCTGTTTCACGTCAGTCGAATCTATTAGTTCAAGCAAAAAAACAAGTACCGTTTGACTCTCTCAAAACCCTTCTCCGCGAAGAGTGCAAGAAGCAAAACAAAGAATACGGGCTCTATTTTGTGGAAATATCGGGTGGATTTACGTTCACCAATCGTACAATTCCGAATGCTTTCAACGTGCAACCGCTTGTCGTCTATAAAATTTACGCAGACGGCCGTGAAGATGAGCTTGTGCGTGGGGTCGATCTGATTGGTACACCGCTCACAACGTTCAACAACATCGTCGTCGCAGCCAATGATCTCGGAATTTTCAATGGTGTGTGTGGTGCTGAGTCGGGCGGAGTTCCGGTATCGGCGAGTTCGCCAAGCTTATTCGTCTCGACGATCGAAGTGCAGAAAAAGCAGAAATCGCAAGCTAAGCCCCCGCTTCTTCCTTCGCCGCTTGGTAGCAAAGGGAAATAATCCTGATTCTATCGAAAAGTAATCGTAAAGTCTTCTGTTCTTTCGGGCAGAAGACTTTTTTTATGTTCGGTTATCTACAAGCAATACTATAGACTTGACGTAGAGAAATATTGAGATTAGGTTTGGTCATCTTTGAAGATTGGTGTATTTTGAGGTGGGAATAAGGAATTGACGATGAATTGCTTGCAATGGTAAACTTCGGTGAGAATGGTATAAAGTAAGATTCCACGCAACAAACGATACTATTTGAGGAATAAACGCAAAGGTTGCGTTTATGTGGATGTTATGCATAATTAATACACACAAACAATATGACAAGAATACTACTATCTTTTTTGCTTCTTTCCGTTAGTGCCTTCGGACAAAAAACGATTAAAGAGTCTGGGAATAAGACGACAACAAACGAATGGCAAACGTTTGAACAATCGGGCTATTCTATTAAATATCCTTCTACTTGGGAACTTGATCAAAGTGGACAAATGGGGTCAAGCTTTATTATTTTTTCACCACTAGAATCGGATAAAGATAAATTTATGGAAAATGTCAACTTATTGGTTCAAGACTTAGATGGGTATAATCTTGACCTTAACCAATACATAGAATTCTCAGAAGAACAAATCAAAACAATGTTGACTAATTCTACTGTGATTGAAAGCAAAAGAGTAAAAGATGATAAAGGAGTATACCATAAGATAATTTATACTGCAGACCAAGGAGTATTTCATTTTAAATTTGAACAATATTGTTGGGTAATTAATGACAAGGCATTCGTCCTAACTTTTACCAGCGAACAAGACAAATTTGTTGAAATGGCAGAAATAGCTGAAAAAATTTTAAACACATTTATTCTGAAAATATAAACTACGCATAACAGCACTTACCCCAAAGTGGCGGTTCAGTGGTTATATCAACTTTGTGCTACGTTTCAAGTTTCCCGGTCCGGTTAGTACTTTGAACTGACCGCTATACCCATAGAACGTACAGCTTGCCCGTTCTTCGCATAAGAGCTTAATTTTTATATTAGTTACAATGTACATCATCTTTGCTGTATGAGAAAGAATCGCTGTGTAATGTTACGGCAGGTACGAATATGCAGAACGTTTCAGCGGTAAGTGTTTACGTCCGGTTGTAGCAACCGGACGGACTGGAAATACTGAATCGATGAAGAAATTGCATATATCGGCGGACATTGGTGTGAATATTCTAC
>JBPOHH010000825.1:0-10021 GCA_052035765.1 Bacteroidota bacterium | reverse complement strand
TCACATAAAACGTAAGAAACAGCGCAAGTCCGGTGAGTAATTGAGCAGGCGGTTGTGTCTGTGTGCCGAGTGCCTGCTTGAGAAAGTGAAAAACCACAATGATTCTCGTAAAACAGGTCATCATGATTAGCAGCGACGGCGCGAGCGTGAGCACGGTCATCACCGCAACAATCTGCAGTGTAAGGACTAAGTCTTTTGGGGACGAGGATTGATCCACTCCGAGGGAAATCTTCGGCAATGGCAAAGGTGTCGGCGAACTCTGCGCAAGCATCGGCATCGCACAAAGCATCAGCACGAACACGAGGAGGAGCATTCGTTTTGACGTCAGGAAGCGAGAAATATAATCAGTAAAGCAACGGTACATGGGCAGAGGAATTACTACAAAAACTAACTATCTCATGCACGTAGTACAAGACATGTGCCACAACGTGAATTCAAGCTATGAAAGATGTGCCGCGCGGTGAAGTGGAGGATGAGCGAGGAGGGTAATTGGAAGGATTCGTTACTTTTAAGTAATTAAAGTGGATTTAGGTGATACTCTTAACCACTTGAAAATAAAATTAATATACCTTACATTTCAAACAGACATTACAATTCGCCAATCGTCTCCTGTTGCAGCATTGAGCAGCATAATTGAATGATAAACAATCAGCGTTACCGGTATTTTCATATCGTTGAACGATTCAAAATTGTCGATATATAGCCAATTTATTCATTTCAGCCAACACAAAAAAGGCGTGTGAACGCTGTGTTCACACGCCTTTTGACAGTATAATTGGGTGGTATTCCTACCGAACGACGGTAAATTTCCGGCTCGCAACTAATCGTGTGGAGGTATTAATGCGGCAGATATAGACGCCTGCCGGGAGTGTTTCTACGTTCAACGGCACGGTATGAACGCCGGCATCAAAGCGTTGGTCTGCGAGACGGAGGACTTCCCCGCCGCCGAGTGCGTGAATCGTCAAAACGACGTAGCCGGAGGAGCGTATGCCGAACTCAACCTGCGCTTGTCCGACGACAGGATTGGGAGTAAGTTCACGGAGATAATTTTCGTTGCCGGTGTTTTCTGCGACATCATTGGTGAGCATCGGGAGCTCAATCAAGAGTGTATCGCCGCCGGTAAAGGTTGTTTTATAAGACGTTAAGTCCGACCCTGCCGGTCCTCGCAGCACTTTCCCTTCAGCCGAAAATGCAGAGCCGTGACACGGACAATTAATTTCATTCGAAGCATCACTGAATGGATTAACCGAACAGCCGGAGTGTGTGCAAACATCCGAGCATGCCGCAAACGCCGATGCTGAAGTACGGGTCACGACCGCTGTTGCTGAATTCCCCACGCCGACAAAGTCAATTTTCACCGAACCCTTCACCGTCTTAAGTGCAGGAAAATCAGCAAGTTTTATAGTAAAAATACCTTGAATGGAGTTTTCTTGTTCAACAATAGTTGGCGTGAGCCGACCGAGTAATTCAAACGGCGCAGTCGCTGCAAAGACACTCGCCGAGAGTGTCGCTTTCATAAATCCACGACGGGTAGCATTATCCATAACTGCTTTATTATACTAAAATTAGAAGAATAGAATTATCAATTCATCATCGCCTGAAGGAATATTCTGGCTTGTTCGGCAGGCTTGTAGTCGGGTTTGCATTCGAGAGCGCGGCGATACTCGGCGATAGCTTCGAACCACTTGCCTTGTCGCTGATACACACGCCCGAGATTGAGATGGGCAAAGTGGCGGGCATCGTAGCGAGGCGCCTTAAGCGCGCGGTGGAACCACGCCTCGGCCTCTTCATATTTCCCCATCCGCGTCAAATAGGCGCCAATGTCATTATACGGGCTGCCAAGCTCCGGGTCAAGCGCTACTGCGCGCTTGCATTCCTCGACCGCACGCTCATAATCGCCGTCTGCGCTGTAGGCCCAGCCAAGATACGTATGCGCCTCGGGCGTAGGATGAATTTCAAGCGAATATTTATAGAGCGAAATTGCCTCAGGCAGGCGTCCGTCCTGCTGCAGACGATACCCGCGCTCCAGCAATTCCTTGGCTTTTTCCTGAAATTCACTACCGGAATAATTAGTCATAGTTCGTACAATTTCAATACATACCACTTCCCACAATTTGTGCGGCGAAAATAAGAAAATTCCCGCGCTTGGCGCTAAATATTTTGATGTTTTTTTGCCAATCATTGTAATTATTGGGTTTCCCCTTCTGCATACTCCAGCCGTGCGCCTGCGGTCACCCTTGCCGTCCAAGCCGGGGAAGAAATATTCCCAAAATACAACCACACATCAGCTAATCGATTGATGGAGTAAAATGTTCAAAACGAATACAGCCCACGATTGTAGTCGTGGGCTGTATTGATTTTCTTATTCACGAGGTTATTTCTTATCAATCATCTATGTACCACGAAATTCTTACTCGTTTTGCCCTTCGCTGTTTTGACGACGGCCATATACATTCCCGGTGCCAACCCCGAGGTACTGACTCTTGAAAGCTTCTCCGAAGAACTGACCGTTGTTTCGGAAATTTTTACGCCCATTTGAGTGTAAATAGTTACGGTCGAAGAGCTTCCTCGTCCATCAATTTGCATATCTATGTAGTCGGAATTTGGGTTTGGGTAGATATTGTGGATGCGGGGAGTGTAATCGTCGCCATTGTTTCGAGCCGTACCCGAAGTATCGCTTTTAATGATAATGACACGAGATGTTGAATATTCCATTAAAACAGTACAAAAATAATCGTATGATAAGACCAGAGTATCGGTTAATACAGAATCAACCGCTCTTCTAATTTGCAGACTATCTGTATATGTCCAAATCGGTCCATCTGCAATTGTAGTATCCCCAGGAAGTGTATCGTTCGGTTTTCTAATATCAATAGTTTCTAACCAGTTGGAAAGAATAATTGTATCCCCGGATGTTGTAACGGAAGCTTCTTTCGGTATAAAAATGATACATTTTTGGATTGTATCACCAACAGCTAGAATCGAGGGAGTATCGCCTTTTTTAGCAAACGTCGCATCGTTTTCAGTTTGATGGGGCATTGTAAGCGTTGGCTTTTCATCGTTTATCGAACTCGTGATAGTTGAGCAATTAGTCGCAAGTGGGCATGCGTTTTGTATTTTAGCATGAAAATTACATCCTGCTTTTGCCATAAACCCATCTTTTAGTTGGATTTCATCACCTGCCAGATACGTAAGTGTTCCACTTTCTACCACTACATTACCTTGTGAGCTTGTCAAGTTTGGATTTACATTTCGCCCTGCGATAATCTTGGAAGATGCTTTGAACGTCGCATTTTCTGATGCAGTTCTCACACCGTAATACGTGTGACTTTGTTGGTAAAGAGTTGCGGGGCAGCTGACTATACCTGATTTTACGGCGAACCAATACATAAAAGTTGCCGAGACTCTTATTGCATAATTCATGAGTTCGTCCCCTGTGAAATCTATGATAGATTGGGTCTTATTTGTCCATCCAACCGATGATGTACCTACATAACCCAATAAAGGGTATCGAGCGCTCACGAGCATACTGTTGCCATTTGGTAAATTGTCATTCCCAACATCATTATTTGATCCAAAATGGCTTGCGAGTTGGTTCATCGTATAAAACATATACCGTGTTGCATCTTCATCTGACATTGAAAATACTTCAAGTAGGAGACCACCTTGCTTTGCCGCAGTGGTAGCTGTCCAATTTTGAGCAAGGAACGATGTATGCACATCATTACATCCGCCATCTAAATTGCTTCCCATTGCAAGTTCGTACGTATCACCATCCCAAACAGGTGCGCTACATCCATGTGAGTCTCCATGTGTATGTGCAGGAGCACTCATGTCTGCAAGTAAATGTAAAATGTGCCCCAAAATACAGTAACCAATAAATTTGGCACGCGTAGGTCCAAGCATATCAGCTCCGTTAGATATTTCTACGGATTTTTCATTGTATGATCCAACTTCATAATAATGTGCGTAGTTAACATGATTATTTCCATTAACTACAAGATCACATAAGTTGTTATAGGACATACTTATAGCATGACAATTTTTTTTACCTACTTTGGATACTACTGAATACTGTCCATCAATATATAAATTTTCATTATTATGTACATTGTTCAGACGCAAATATCGCCGAGTCTTATCCCATGCATTTGGTTCGTCTCTGAGTAAACCGTGGAAATTTGTCTCGGTATCATCTCCATCATCTGCACTCCAAAAATGATTAATTGAAACCAAATAATCCGATAAAAAACCATAATTCCTCCAGACAGGATCAAGAACGTCCTCTCTCCAAACTCCAACAGAAATTCCTACTGGTAAATCCCAAGGATGAGGAGAATTGCCTGGGCCAAAGTGAGGAATGTTAGTGCCGTTAAAATCGATACCCGAATAATACCTTAGGGTAGATATTTCTCCAACCTGCTTCGCTAAATATCGATATGCTTCCTGCACAATATACTGATGAACCCACTCTTTATGAGCGGAGCAAGGTATGGCAATCAGCCATACAATCAAAATAAGAAGTATCTTTTTCATACATTAATTATAAATAATGTTTTCTTTTAAAAGTTAAATTAGTTTTTTGCAACTACAATAAATTGAAAGGTTACAAAGAAAACCGAGACCGAATAGACTTACAGCAACACCTTGTAATCACCTATAGTAAGCACAAAATCAAGACCAACCATTATATCGTCAAAATCATTCCATCTACCATTGTATTTCTGAGCATATCCGGCACTCATTCTTAATGCAGTAGATTCACCCGTTTGCATCTTCCACCCTACCATAGCCTGCCAGACATTTAACGAAAGTTCCTTGTAAGTAAGGTTAGTATTGTACAAGATAAAAGAAAGTCGCTTTTCTTCAAATGGAGTAAAGATTATTCCTTCAGATACTGCACGCCCTTCTAAAGAAATGGGAAGAGGAAGGAAAAAAAATACTAAAGCCGCTGTTGCCCTAATCTCCAACCCAACAGCTGCTTCTACTGCAACAATTTCATTGAGTTTTACACTCAGCCCAACTCTACCTCCATTCAACAGACCAAGTCCAAAGATTGGCTGGATGGTGAGACTTGTGGTACAACCTGAGTCTATGCGTGTTGTGTCTTGTGCAAATACATCGCATGTAATCAAGATGCAAAACACAAATAGGAGAAGATTTTTCATACTATTTTTCATTATTCACCTGCTCTTGGAGCATGGTAAGTTTAGTTTGTAATTCTTCATTATCTTTTTTGAGTTGAATCATATACAGCGTTAGCTCTTCGACCTTTTGGAGTAATTTTACCTGCATGTCGCCCACTCCTGAGCCGCCGTCTTCGCTTACTTGCTTCGCACTTGGAATATTCGGCAAGTGGTGTTTTGCTTTGATATGTGCTTCCACTTCGTTAAGTGGCATCAGGTTGTAGGTATCATCAAATACAAAATCCGCCCAATGATCTGCGGTAGTAGTTACGAATAATTCCTGAACGACGGCTTTGCCTTTTACGACAAGTTTTGCATCCCAAACGTGAGGGTTATTTGTAGAGACCCACGATCCGCTGACCTGTTTCTGCCACCTCATTAATCCAAAAGTTCCTTCATCACTTAAACCATCTCCTATATGGGTCGTGCCATTCGCAAATACTTGAAAGGAGGTGATGTTTTCCTTACCTGCGGAAATCAGAGTGTTAGTCCACCAATACGGATAATCTCCACTTGATCCTTGCTCGACCCGCAAAGCGACAGGTGCTACACCTTCTCGCTGAGGATTTCTGAGAATGGAGAGCGTTCCTTTGGATCCTTTCAAATTGAGAGGATGAGATGCTGCTCCACTAAGATTTGTAAGGTGGTTACCAATACCTACCGAGCCACCGTGTGATTCCATGACCATGATTGTTCCCTCGCCTTGCGGACCACCGCCCGGGAAACCACCAGAAGAAAAGCGTAATTGACTAGGGTATGTAATGAAGGGAGTGGGTGGCGGTTGAGGAATATTAATGCCGTAATTATCAACATAATAATAATTATCTGAAATATTTTTAGGGACAAAAGAGATCGTACCCGGCACACGAGTATTTGTACCATCGTCTAATCCACCGGTCGAAATCGTGCCGCGTACATCAAGCAGTGAATTTGCATACGGTAACGTAGCTTTTATCCCAACACGTTTATCAACTATCCGCATCACTTCATACAATTGTCCTGCATCACCGTATGTCGGAGAACCACTGCAATAAAAACCGAGCCCACCTCGGAATGTTCCACCCGTTTGCGTAAGATCTGGGTCTCCATTATCAACGTTAATAGATTTAATAGCAGCAACTTGCCACTTGTTCAGCACAAATTGAGTACCATTAATGGGATCACGGAAATCACTATTTGACCAAAACTGGATTTCAGATTGTCCGAATTTATTACCGTCAACACCAGTTGCAGCATCTCCAAGATTATGCTGAGTTTGCAAGCGAAGTATGGCCGGGTAGTGTGTCCCGAGGAGATTGCTTGAGGGTACAATTTCCTGTCGTGAATGAACATGAAGCATGGTTTGAGGGTTGAGAGTACCAATTCCCGTTCTTCCATACTGGTAGGCAATATCAATAATCGCGGGAGCAGGGTTTGGAATTGGCTGGGTATTAACCCAATCTTGTGGTGGTTGAGCATCGGCAGGAATAGCTGCGAACGTTATCATAATAAACAGTCCCAAAACGAGGCCGCTAACATAATAGATTAGAGTGGACTTCCGACTTCCGACTTCCGACTTCCGACTTCCGACTTCCGACTTCCGACTTCCGACTTCTGGCTGGGATGAAAACCAAGCCGTGTTTGTGATGTGTAGGGCTGAAAATATATCAACCTCAATTGGAACAATACTCATACAACTCTCCTGTAAAAAATGATGTGAAGTTTGCCGGATACATTCCGACGTTTAAGGGACGATGAAGGAGCTGACGGAAATAGTACTTCTGGTGAACTACCATTCTATTGTGCAACTTACGTGAAAAAATCAATACCACCTAACTTTTATTGAGCAGAGTGTCAAAATTCATATAAATAGTTGCAGTATTGTTAGAAATGAAGGTTATCGCTTAGTAATTTAAGAATTTACGAACATTATGCTCCTCATTGATTTATCGGATAGCTTGACTTCATCAATTCACATACCGCATCTTATTGCGCCCCTTGCGCCTCTTGCGTTAAATTCTTCCAGGAAGGCCCGGACGGCCAGGGTGACCGCAGACAACGCCCGGAGTACGCACAACCGAACCCATAATTATTTCGTATTTTTGCATTCAACTACTGCAATCTAACTCTCACTTTTATGGAATCGTATGCGCGTCCCTTTGCTTGACTTACAACTTCAATATCAATCCCTGAAATCGGAAATCGAACCTGTTCTCCTGCGCGTCGCCGAGTCGCAGGCACTCATTCTCGGCAAGGAAGTAGCCGCCCTTGAGGAAACACTTGCCGCCTACTGCGGCGCAAAATTCGCTCTCGGCGTCTCAAGCGGTACCGATGCCTTACTCATGGCATTAATGGCACTTAACCTCGCTCCTGATGATGAAGTTATCATGCCGACCTACTCGTTTTTTGCGACCGCCGGCGTGGCTGCCCGCCTTCGCGCCAAGCCCGTTTTTGTCGATTCCGAACCTGTCACACTCAATATTAGTCCTGCCGCTATTCGCGCTGCAATTACCCCGCGCACCAAGGCGATTATCCCCGTCCATCTCTATGGTCAGAGCGCAGATATGGATGAAATTCTTGCTATCGGCGAAGAATATGGTATTCCCATTATCGAGGACGCGGCACAAGCCATCGGCACGCAGTACAAAAATGGCAAACCGGTTGGATCTATGGGGTTAATGGGATGTTTTTCGTTCTACCCAACCAAGAATCTCGGTGCATTCGGCGATGCCGGCCTGCTCACCACCAACGACGAAGCACTCTACAAGCATTTACGTCAGATGCGCGATCACGGCATGGAGCCGCGGTATTATCACAAATTTGTCGGCGGGAATTTCCGGATGGACGCATTGCAGGCAGCGGTGCTGAATGTGAAGTTCACTCGGCTGGAGTCATGGCACGCCGCTCGCCGTGCCAATGCTGCCCTCTATTGCAAGCTCTTTATGGAAAATGGATTAGCAGAATCGACCGGCGTGACGAGTTTTGATAGTGCGAATAAAGTCTTACTTCCGAAAGCAGTCTTCGAAGCATCTGGTGTGAATAATTTCCATATTTACAATCAGTTTATTATCCGCGTCGAACGTCGGGATGAATTGCGTGAATTCCTGAAATCTCATGACATTGGCGCGGAAATTTACTATCCTGTTCCCTTCCACCGTCAGGAATGTTTTCAGTATTTACAGAATATTGACAGCGATTTTCCGGTAGCGAATTTCGCCGCAGCGACATCGCTCGCCTTGCCTATTTTCCCTGAACTTCAGCCCGAGCAGATTGCGTTTGTGGTGGAGAAAATTGGTGAATTTGTGCGTGGGTGAGGATTTCCGTGCATGGGCTGATGGCACGCTGATGGCGCTGATTGTTTATGATGGTCGCTGATTTGTATTTGAGATGGGTATCTGAGATGTGACTGTCAGTTTGAGTTCTCAGCAGACAAGTGTACGCCCGTAACAGCATGGAATGGAAGGACGTTGCATACATACCGCGTGAACCCACACCCTATCCTCTCCCAAGAGAGGGTAAGATATAGAAAAGCAATTACTTACCAACCAAAGTCCCCTCTCGGGAGGGGATAAAGGGGTGGGTTAAGCGGCGGTATATGGTAAACGGTCTGCCTACTTTTAGAATGTGTAATTAACAGAATCGAAGAATCGACGCGTGCTCCTCTGTGCTGCATGTGACGATTCTTCGCTCGAAGACTCTCTCAGAATGACAGATTTGAATAATTATCCACTTGGATCATCCAATTTCCCCATATACTCTTCCAACTCATTATGTATATAGGAATTTCCTCTGACATCCTGAATCGTCAGTATGCTACGCAGCGGCAGGGTATGTGGTGCTGGGCGGCGTCGATTCAGACGGTGCTGCGGTATTATGGTCTCTCGATTAGTCAGGATACCATCGTTCGGCGTTCATTTGGACTTGATAAATACGGTCAGATTCCCAACAAGCCGGCGGGATTCGATGTAATGACCGCCCGCCTCAATGACTGGGGCATTGACAGCAAGGGCAAGCAGTATCTGGTGCAGGCGATGCTCATGCCCGGTGCGCCGTCTCCGGAGGTCTTACTTCGGGAGATGCAGGCGCGGCGACCGATCCTGCTGTCGTATCAAAGCAGACCGAGAATGAATCACGCAGTCGTATGCACGGCGATACAAGTAGTGATACAGCAAGGAATTCCAACGCTTACCTCCATCATCGTTCGCGACCCATGGCCATCGCAGAAGAATATGAAAGTACATGGAAGAATAGAATATCCGGCGAGGGATTTTGCACAGAAGACAGTGGCGCATTGGATTATTCGGGTGGTAGCGCGGTGAAATATATCATACGTTGCGCGTAGGGGCGAATCGCATTCGCCCAAGTCGTGCTTGGGTTTGGGCGAATGCAATTCGCCCCTACAGTTTATGACTTTCATATCCTATAAATACAAACAAACAAAAAGGCGAATCTCGAATGAGATTCGCCTTTTTGTTTTTCTCTTCAACGTCAATATCTTACCGAACCACCACAACCGGCTTTTTCATCAGCATCTTACCTGAGTGCAGCACGGCGAAGTAGAGTCCGCTCGGGAGTTCGCTTGTGGGAAGCGTATATCGTCCACTCGCCTGCGCGCCTATCGTGACGGGCGGCATGGCGTTCATCCCTGCGCTATTGAGGACTTCGATGGTAGTAGGATTGAACTCCGACTCGGACGGCAATTCAAACGTTACATACTCTCTTGCCGGCTGCGGATAGACGCCGGTAAGTGCTTCTGCTACCGGCTCTTCCTCGACCGCAGTTGCAGCGATGGATGGGAGTGGGATGCCGTCGGGGTTGAAGAGAAACAATTCACCTCTTTTGTTTGTAAAATAAAT
>JBPOHH010000316.1:0-1980 GCA_052035765.1 Bacteroidota bacterium | reverse complement strand
ATGTTGAGCCACGATGATGAGTTCGGCGTATTATAAAATTCAAAACGTTCAGCCAGCGCCAATGCTTGCTCAGCCGGCAGATGTTCGTAAAATGATCCGGTATTGTGCGTATTGAGATTGTCTTGTACTACTCTTATTTTACGAGCATTTGGATATGCAGCAGCTATCTCCTGCATAAACAATGTGTACTCTTTCTTTGTTCGCTGATCATAGACCTGAGCGCATCGTTTTCCGGTCAGTGGTTCAATCATCGCGAGCAAACTACAGGAACCATGCTTGGAATAGGAGTAGTGCTCCTTGGCTACTACACCTGTTTGCATCGCTATTGGTTCTACCGTATCACCAATAAGAAAGCAGGGGCGTTCATCGAAACAAACAACAGGAAAATCAGCATCGTAGCCTAGAGCATAGAGCTGAAGAAGATTCTCCATCTTGGCTAAAAAGGTGCCGTCAACTTTTGGAATGCACCATGAACGTTTAAGATGGGGTTGAAGTTCGTTTTTTTTAATATCTTTGATACGTGTTCATGACTAATATGCTCGCAAATTTCTAGTTCGACGAGCTTCTCTGAGAGTAAGCGTAACGACCATTTTGCATATCCTTCGGGTGCCTGACTACAAGCCAATGCTGTAATTTGTGCGCGTTGTTCGCCGGAAATGACAATCGGACGCCCTGATCTAGGTTTGTCGTAAATGCCTAATAAACCAGATGCTTTATATTTATCTATCAATCGTCGAAGTACCGCTGGCGTTATTGAATATTCCTTGGTAATCGATTGAAATGTTCTTCCTGCATCTAAAGCAAGCAGATATAATACTCGCTTATAAATCTTAACAGGCAAGGAATTCTGTTTTGAAAGTGCTCGTAATTCTATACGGTCAGATTCGCTTAAAATAAGATGGGATTTTGACATGTTTTCTCCAAAAAAAGAGCAACATAACGCTTTCTATCGAAACTTAGATGACAATGTAGTAAGTCGTAAGTCGTAAGTCGTAAGTGGTGAGTGGTAAGTGGTAAGTAACGTGAGTTCGGGATAATAATAATGCATTCGAGAAGCCCAACGGGCTTCAATTTCAATAGCCCCGCATGGAATGCGGGGTGCATAGGAACGTAATTCCTAAACCCCAAACGGGTTTAATTACGCCCATGCCGTCATTAAACCCCGTTAGTCAGTCCGACCAGTTGTTACAACTGGTCGTCAACACTTACCGCTGAAACGTTAGTATGATAGTGAAAATCGCTTCTTTGCGTGGAGAAGGTATCGAATATCGGAGCTTTTATAAAATGTAGTTGAAAAAGATATTATACACTTAAACACAGTACAGACGAGCGCGACGTTTCATAGGTACGTATTAACGACCAGTTGAAACAACTGGTCGGACTGGAAATAATTATGATGCAGACGGAGTGATTCTACTATGTTTGTAAAAGTAATACATGAATTTATTCATTCTCAGCAGTCGTACAGTCTATGATTTCATTCCACCGGATACACGGTTGTTCTATTAGTATTATACTACTTACTGCATCGCTCATATTGTCTTTTCTTCCACTCCACGCTCAGCACACGGTATCGATCACCATCGATGATGTACCGAATACCGGGATGTATCAGGATGATAATTTCCACTCACCACTGCTTGACAGTCTTGACGCCATGCATATTCCCATAGCGATATTTATCAACGAAGGCGCGCTTGGCAGGACGAATGCAGTGGCACGTAATCGGGAATTATTACGCAAGTGGATTTCCCGGGACTACATCACACCGGGCAATCATACTCTGCATCATGCGCGGTATTCGGCAGTGGGAATTGACTCCTTCAAAGTTGAAATTGATTCCGGTGAAATTCTCACCCGAATGCTTGCCGGAGAGTATCACAAGTCGCTTGAGTATTTTCGTTTTCCGTATAATGACCTTGGGAAAGATTCCATCGAACACCGCGCGATAGCACATTATTTACAAATGAAGAACTATGT
>JBPOHH010000286.1:0-14394 GCA_052035765.1 Bacteroidota bacterium | reverse complement strand
TTTGGTACAAAAGGCGCGAGCCGTCCTGCTCTCTGCTGAATCTGCCCGTGAGTTTTCGGCCGATCAATTAAAGCGCAATATCTTCCGTACGGATCTACATCCAAAGATGATATCTTGCGCACCGTGCCGATTTTTGCGGCAATTAAAGTAGCTCAAAACAAAGCAAGCGAACTTGGATTCAAGATAAAGGTTCCCAAGCATAGCCCACGGAATCCCGATAATCTGCCGGATGAATATGAGCATTTGGTACTCAACAAGCTCAATGAAGGCACTATTTCCGAATTCTGGGAAATTGATCCGGCTACAAATGCCGTTCGCTACTTTCGTCCGGTAAGGCTCACCGAGGAGTGTATGCGATGCCATGGTGACCCAGCTACTTCACAGCGTTTATGGGGAAACTCTGAAGGCAAAGATATTACGGGTGCAAAAATGGAGGGCTGGAAAACTGGTGAAGTACATGGTGCATTTGAAATTATGATGGACATGGCGCCGGTTGATGCATTAGCTCGGCAAAAAGGACTCATTATAGCCGGCTTTGTAACGCTCTCGACAGCGATCATTATATTTTTTGTGTTTATTATAGCAAATTCAATTTCAAGACCTCTCCACTCTTTAAATGAAGCTGCAAAGCGCGCATCGGAGGGTGAATCGGTAGAAATATCAATTGAATCGAAAGATGAACTCGGCATGCTGGCAGGTTCGTTTAATAAAATGATCGCCATACTTTTACAAGAGCGTCAGTACCTGGCACGCAGCATTGAGAAAATCATGATTGAGATGAGTAAGTTTGCGAAAGGAGACTTGACCGTATCTGTCGTCGCTGAACACGATGATAATATCGGCAAACTCTTTGACGGATTCAACATCTCCATTGCCAATATGAAGCGTGTCCTGAGCAAAGTCACTGAAAGTGCAAGTGAATCGGCAAGTGCAAGTACACAGATTTCGGCTAGTATCGAGCAAATGGCAAGTGGTATTCAAGAGCAATCTTATCAAGCCAAAGAAGTATCCGGGGCAATTGAAGAAATGGTCAATACAATTCATGAAAACACCAAGAACACTACCGCTGCGGCCAATTCTGCTAAAGTAGCCAATGAAAAAGCGCTCGCCGGCGGCAGAGTCGTGTCTGCGACGATCAATGGTATGTCAAAAATTTCGGACGTCGTTCATAATTCAGCCACTATCGTCCATCATCTGGGTAAAAGTTCGGAAGAAATCGGTGAAATTGTACAGGTTATCAACGATATCGCCGACCAGACCAATCTCCTGGCTCTCAATGCTGCCATTGAATCAGCCCGAGCCGGTGAGCATGGGCGAGGATTTGCCGTAGTCGCCGATGAAGTACGTAAGCTTGCCGAGCGTACCACGGCTGCAACCAAGCAGATAGGTACAATTATTCGGAATATCCAACAGGGCACCGGAAGCGCTGTAATTGCGATGAATGAGGGGACTAAAGAAGTAGAAAACGGTATGAAACTTGCCAATCAAGCAGGCACTGCTCTTCAGGAAATCATCTATGGAATCGAAGTCGTAGCAGACAGTATCACGCAAATTGCTACCGCCAGTGAAGAACAGTCTTCGACGAGTTCACTCATTGCCAAAAACATCGAAGGCATCAGCCATGTGACCCAAGAAACAGCTCTCGGAACGCATGAAATCGCCCGGGCTGTATCGGACCTTGCCCGCATTACGAATGGACTACAGACCCTGGTCGGACAATTCAAAGTTGCAACTGCTACCGGATATACTCTCGCCAACGATACGCTCATCCTGAGTGCGAAGTCACATCAAATGCTGAACGCTTGACGTGGCGTTTCCCAATGTTTAGACCAGGCAACCATCAAAGACTTGAAGAAAGTTCGCTTCAAGTCTTTGGTGGATATATCGATAGGATTGAATGGAATTTAAGTGGGATCACTCACCTCAAGCTGTACTGGCCTGAGTATAGATGAAAAAAATAGAACATCTTCCTCCTATTCGAAGTTTTTAGCCCCTCAATAAACGGTGATTTTGTAAGTTTGTATTCGAAATTACACGAAGTACCGCTACGGCAACGAATGATTCAACTTCCAAAACATATTACAGACCTCACGCCTTACAAACCCGGGCAGTCCGCTGCTGAAATACGGAGATTATACGGTATTGAGGATGTAGCAAAGCTCGCATCGAATGAAAATCCCCTTGGCTGCTCTCCTAAAGCGATAGCAGCTATAGAAGTGGCACTCAAAGAATGTGCATTGTATCCTGATGGCGGGCTGGCACTGCGCATGACGTTGGCTGAAAAATTTTCAATCCCTGTCGAAGAAGTCATCTGTCATAGTGGTTCGGATGCGCTGATACATCTTGCTTTGCGGACATTTCTCGAAGACGGAGATGAGCTCGTAGCGTCTCATGGGACATTTATCGGGTTTCAGGTAGCTGCGAAGCTGCATGGATTTACTCCAATTTATGTTCCGCAGACTTCTGACTATCAGTATGATATACCGGCACTTGCAGCAGCAGTGACCTCCCGCACCAAAATCCTCTACCTTGCCAACGTTAATAATCCTACCGGTACATTTTTTAGTAGAGAAGAGTTCTTGTGGCTCATGGAGCGGGTTCCCGATACCGTACTCGTTATTATGGATGAGGCTTATAGTGAATATAGTCAGGCTTTGGTACCGGAATTTTTAGACAGTCTCCGGCATCGTCACCCTAATATGCTTACTCTTCGGACATTTTCGAAAGTTTACGGTTTGGCGGGTCTGCGGGTTGGATACGGCATTGCCTCTGCTGATGTCATAGCCCCGATGATGAAAGCCAAGCTTCCTTTTGACCCCAACACACTTGGTCAGATTGGGGCAATAGCTGCACTTGAGGATACGGATTTTCTGAAGCGTACTGTACAACTCAACTCCATAGGTATTCATTCCTTTACGTCAGCTTTTCAGGATTTGGGTCTGACGTTTCCCCGCTCGGCAGGTAATTTTGTAATGATTGACTGTCGTACTCCCGAGAAAGCTCAGCAAGTGTATATGGGTCTTTTGCAAAGAGGTTTTATTACTCGCCCGTTAGGAGGATTCTCTTTGCCGCATTGTATCCGGATAAGCACCGGAACTGAGGCTCAGAACACAGGTCTCGTGCAGGCAATGATGTCCGTAGCCGATATTATTCGGTAAGTATATATGAGGTTTGATAGATACTTCAGCCTTCAGTGAACTCGAAGCAGCAATTTAACAGCACTCTATAGTTTTATTATTGATTATTATTACTTTATGATACGTAATGACAGCGTGGCAGCCGATTTTCTGCCGCTTAACGGTACCGATTATATCGAATTCTATGTAGGAAATGCAAAACAATCCGCGTATTATTACCGGGCAGCTTTTGGATTTGAATTAATTGCCTATGCTGGCCCCGAGACCGGCGTTCGCGACCGCGCATCGTATGTGCTAAAGCAAGGCAAAGTGCGCCTCGTCCTCACAACACCCATGCACCCCGACTCTCCCATCAATGCACACATCGCTCAGCATGGTGACGGCGTAAAAGTACTGGCTCTTTGGGTCGATGATGCCGAAAAATCCTGGAATGAAACGACCTCACGCGGCGCGAAAAGCTATCAGGAGCCGATGACTCTATCCGATGAATTTGGTGAAGTCAAGGTCGCATCGATTCATACTTATGGTGATACCATTCATACGTTTGTTGAGCGAAAGAACTATTCCGGAGCGTTTATGCCCGGCTATAAGGCCTGGACGAGCCCTTTTAAGACAGAGCCTGTCGGCTTGCTGTATGTCGATCACTGTGTGGGTAATGTCGAGCTCGGCAGGATGAATGAATGGGTTAAATTCTATGAAGATGTCATGGGATTCAAGCTTATTCTTACGTTTGACGATGAAGATATTTCTACTGAATATTCAGCACTCATGAGCAAAGTAGTATCCAATGGAAGCGGTTATGTCAAATTTCCGATTAATGAGCCGGCAGCCGGAAAGAAAAAGTCTCAGATTGATGAGTATCTGGAGTTTTACCATGGACCCGGTGTGCAGCATATTGCTATAGCAACCGGAGATATAATCGGTACGGTATCTGAATTACAGCGGCGTGGTGTAGAGTTTCTCCGCGTTCCGGCAACATATTATGATACCGTTCTCGATCGAGTCGGTACCATCGACGAAGACATCGCTCCCCTGCGCGACCTCGGCATTCTTGTCGACCGCGATGACGAAGGATATTTATTACAAATCTTTACCAAGCCGGTTGAAGACAGACCGACAGTGTTTTATGAAATAATACAACGCAAGGGTGCCAAGTCATTCGGCAAGGGTAATTTCAAGGCGTTGTTTGAGGCAATCGAGCGTGAACAGGAAATTCGCGGCAATCTTTAAATTAACTAATCTATCAGTAACGTAATATCTTACATTTTTTTAAACTACTCAAGGATAGAATCATGGCAGGAACATCGGGCGGAGACGCTCCCAAATATTTTGAAATACCGTTTTTTGAATCCGTAAATCAAAACTTCGACAAAGCGGCAGTATTGCTTCATCATCCCAAAGGTCTTCTCGACCAAATCCGTGCATGTAACTCTGTATACTACATGCAATTTCCAGTTCGAATCAAAGGCGAAATTCAAGTAATCTCAGCATGGCGTGCCGAGCATAGCCATCACAAGCTCCCCTGTAAGGGCGGTATTCGCTACAGTGAGAATGTCAATCAAGACGAAGTGATTGCTTTATCAGCACTTATGACATACAAATGTGCTGTGGTCAATGTTCCCTTCGGCGGTGGTAAAGGTGGAATTAAAATCAATCCCCGGAACTACAACGAAGATGAATTGGAGCGCATCACCAGACGGTATACCGTCGAGTTAATCCACAAGAATTTCATCGGACCATCGGTGGACGTGCCTGCTCCCGACTATGGTACAGGCGCTCGTGAAATGGCGTGGATTGCTGATACATATCAAACATTCTCCGGAAAAGAAATCGACGCTCTTGCCTGTGTCACCGGCAAGCCAATCCCACAGGGAGGTGTCCGTGGCCGGACCGAAGCCACCGGTCGTGGTCTGTTTTTCGGTGTCCGCGAAACGCTTAACGATACTGATGTAATGAAAAAACTGGGCATGCCGACAGGTATGGATGGCAAGACAGTTATTGTTCAGGGATTTGGTAATGTGGGATATCATGCAGCAAAATTTCTCCAAGAAGGCGGAGCAATAATCACAGGAATCATCGAATGGGATGGCGCTGTCGTCAATCCGAAAGGTATTGATGTCATGGCGTTGGATGCTCATCGCAAGGAAACGGGTTCGATTACCAATTTCCCCGGAGCTATGACCGTAAAAGACGGAAATTCCGTACTCGAATACGAATGCGATATTCTTGTTCCATCGGCACTTGAATCACAAATTACCGATCGCAATGCAGGCAATATCAAAGCTAAGATTATAGCTGAAGGCGCCAATGGACCCATTGTAGCTTCTGCTGAAAACACGCTCTTGTCAAAAGGAATTTTGATTATTCCTGACATGTATCTCAATGCTGGCGGTGTGGTAGTGTCGTATTTTGAATGGTTGAAAAACATCTCCCATGTTCGCTTCGGCAGAATGGACAAACGTTTTGAAGAAAGTGGCAATCTACGTCTTGTATCCGTCGTCGAGCGTATGACCGGAAAATCGCTGACGACCGAAGAAAAGAACCTGCTCATCCGTGGTGCGGACGAAGAAGATCTCGTGAATTCAGGCTTGGAAGATTCGATGATTACAGCATATCATGAAATCATGGACATCTGGAAACGCCGTGATAATGTGAAAGATATGAGAACGGCTGCGTTTATTTCGGCAATCGATAAAATTGCCATGTCGTATTTCCAAATGGGTATTTTCCCATAACCGTTAGCCCGGGATACTGGACGTTTAAGGCACGTTGCTCGGAATTGACCCTGACGGCGTGCCATTTTTTTATCGAATACTATGGAAGAAATTTCAGAAAATACATCTGTACTTTTTGGCCTGACCGGAGGAATCGGAAGCGGTAAGTCAACGGTAGCAGAAATCTTCAGAGAAGCAGGATTTGCAGTGCTGAGCGCCGATGATGTGGCTTCCTTGCTTATGAATGACAACCCTGAAGTCAGGGAAAAACTGTCAGAAACTTTTGGCAGGAATATCTATAACGAAGCAGGCAACCTCAATCGAGCTATGCTTGGGGAGATTGTATTCGGTTCGACAAAAGAGCAACTGTTGAATCTTCAGAAGCTCAATTCTATCGTACATCCGTATGTCCTGGACGAGTTACTGGCACAAGCCGAACGCTTGGCTGAGCAGGGTGAACAATGCATTATCCTGGAGATTCCTCTTGTATATGAGATAGGCTTAGAAGATGCATTCGACTATGTAATTGTCGTTCTTGCTGATGAGCAGCAGCGTATCAACCGTGTAAAGGAACGCAGTAAGTTAACAGAAGCGCAAATTAAATCGCGCATTAATCAGCAAGTGTCCTCAGAGCAGGTGAAAGGGTATGCTGATTTTGTAATCGATAATAGTCATAGTCTCGACAAACTCCGGCAGTCGGTACAATTTTTAGTTGATATTCTCCCCCACTTACCACCTAAAAGTTCCGACGACGATACTTCTTTGCAACCTGATAGCGAAATACTTAGCTAATTTATGAGAATTACCCGTTCAATCATTCCTAATCTCTTTACGCTGGCAAATTTATTTTCCGGCTTTTCGGCTATTATTCTTACTGCTGAGGGAAAATTCAAGGAAGCTGCAATATTTATCATCGTTGCCGGCATTTTTGACATGCTCGACGGGGTTATGGCGCGCCTCACACGGTCGACAAGTGAGCTCGGTGTTGAGTTGGACTCACTTTGTGATGCAGTTTCCTTTGGCGTAGCGCCTGCATTTATGCTGTATAAAGCTGAGTTTTTTTCGATTGAAACATTTGGCGTATTACTGGCATCGCTACCTGCACTCGCCGGAGTATTTCGTTTGGCGAGGTTTAATTCCGAACTCACCAGCATGGAGGATAAAGAGTTTTTTACAGGCATGCCAATACCTGCGGGGGCTTTGACGATTGTATCCTACATCGTTTTTTATCATTTAGGCAGTGGCAAATCGTATCTTCTTTCGTTCGGAATAGGCAATGACTCTCTGGTGATACTTCTTGCATTTGTTACAATAATAGTATCGTTAGCAATGGTCAGCAGAATTAAGTACGACAATATGCCGCGTCCATCAAAAAGGGCGATAACCGAGCATCCTCTGAAATTTGCAATCTTCTTACTGGGGATTGCGGCTGCAATTATTACGCAAGGCGTTGCTATATTTCCATTTATGTTAATTTATATTTTTGTGGGTGCTCTTCGCTATATGTATATCAGGATTAGGGAGAATACCACAATAGAGGAAGACGATGAGGAATAATTTACCGACACATAAAAAATATCAATAAAAAGTCCTTCATTCTTAAAAAAGATAGAAAATTTGTTTCGCATCAAGAAGATTTTTCGCTATTTTTGCCAAAGAGTTATTGTGTATTTTATTTAATAATTTGAGACATAAAACAGTGAGCATAACCGTACTTCTTTTTTCTCTTCTCTCCGTCGGTGCAATAATATCTGCAATTAGCTTAGTTACAAGGCGTAATCCTGTTTCGGCAGCCATGTCTCTTATAGTACATTTCTTCACATTAGCGGGAATGTACCTTACCCTTCAGGCACAATTCATCGCAATTATACAAATTTTGGTCTACGCCGGTGCTATCATGGTATTGGTCGTCTTTGTTATCATGCTTCTCAATTTGGGTAAAGAAGAGAACATGCATGAAAAGTTTAATTTACGCACCACTCTTTCCCTTGCTACCGCTACTCTTTTAGTAGTTCAATTCCTTACAATTTTCCTTGGTAAGCCAACAGGGATGAATACGTTACCTGAAAAATCTCTGCAAATGGGTTCGACCCAGGGAATAGGTTCGATATTGTTTACAGAATATCTCTTTCCCTTTGAAGCGATATCTTTATTGCTGTTAGCTGCAATTGTGGGTGCAATATTTCTTGCAAAGCGTAAAAGTGAATCTGCATAAGTATTCTATATTTAACATCATACCTTAACTTGTATTCGGATTATCATGAATCTACAAACAATCCCTCTTGAATTTTACCTCTCGCTTTCTGCTATACTCTTCACCATTGGTGCTGTCGGTGTGCTCACCCGTCGAAATGCAATTATTATCTTCATGTGTATTGAAATGATGCTCAATGCAGTAAATCTGACGCTTGTCAGTTTTTCTGCATTTATGGGTGATTCAGCCGGACAAATGTTCGTATTTTTTGTGATGGCAGTCGCTGCCGCTGAAGCAGCGATTGGACTTGCGATTGTCCTAGCACTCTTTAGAGTAAAGCAATCAGTTTATGTCGATGAAGTAAACATTATGAAATGGTAGTCCTGCCTACCAACGTTCAACGGTGTTGGGTTTGTGAATCCAAAAATCATAGCAGATGCAGCTAAATTTTTCCCGAATACGGAACAAAACACCGTACGGTAGAGTTTAACGGTCAGTTGCTGTGCAACTTTAGCTTCGTTTGGCAGCATTCTTTTCTTAACCTTTTGATTATTATAGCAGTTATTTATTTTACGATATTTTTTTAGTTTTCTTTTTTTTATTTCATTTTTCTGGAGTTATTCATGAAAAAGTTTTTTCGGTTTCTTGGTGTGTTCGTAGCAACTGCCTTGACGCTTATGGGTTCGAACCCTAATCTTCGAGCGCAGACTGTCGATCCGGCGCCGTATTGCGCGGCCATCAATGACTGGTATGGTCAGACTTGTACTACGTACTATATGGGTATCGGGCAAGTAAAAATTACAAATGGTACTACTACATTATTAGATAACACTAGTGCTTGTAGTGGTACTCAGTTTTATACTTATTACAACAATGTAACTGCTCCGACACTCATACCTGGACAGACCTATAGATGGGAAGTACGTCCATATACAGGAATGACGACAAACTACACGAACCAGTTAAATATTTGGATTGACTGGGACGGTAATACAGTATTCAGTGATGCAGGTGCTGAGCGCATTGGTGGCGGTCAAGTCGGACAGCTCGCTCCCGGATCCGTTTTAACAGGTACATTTACTGTTCCTACAACTGGATTTTCTCCTATTCTTCGTATGCGTTTACGTACGATGAACAGTGGTACAATGACTGCTTGCGGTACAGTAAACTACGGAGAAACCGAAGATTATCCACTGATGATAGGTGGCGGAGGAATTAAAGATTCGTACCCTACTTTGAATTCTGTTTTACTTGCAAATCGTGTTTATGACGGTAGTCCTGGATTTGCAAAACCAAGTTTGCTAGTTAATAGAACTGTTGCTCCACTTGGACAACGTATTACACGATTCAGATTTGTAGTTGTCAGTGCCGGCTCACTTGTACCCGGTACAGTTGTATATGAAGCGCTTGATCCTATTACTTACTCAACGACCATTACTAATTTCAACAATTCTACTGATCCTTTTACCATCACAGCATCCAAAGCTCAAGGTACTGCAACTAACGGATTACCACCTTCTGATCCAGGTAATGATGGATCCTTCATTACTACAGGAATTCCTGCAGGTACATACCGTATAGAGGCAACACATGAGCTATTATCCGGTACTACCGTTGTCAGCACTACAGGTTACAGTAATGAGTTTATCATTGCTTTAAATCGCGACATGGCTTGTGTCAGCATAGAATCGCCGTTATCATCCAACAGACAGCGTTATTTACGTACGTATGGTCTTCCTATTCGTGCTATTTTCAAAAACGTTGGTCTTGAATCAGTGACTCGCTATCGTGCAATTTCTGAAGTTCGACGTGCAGCAGACGGATCCTTAGTTCGTCGTGATACAGTTGAGCGTTCATCTGCTTCCGGCAGCTTACCTGCAACAGGATTACCTTCTACGGTTGCCGATGAAGTCATTATTAATTCAAACTTCGTGTCCAACCAAGCAGATTCATTCTCATTAAAAGTATGGTGTGAATTGCTAGAAACAGTCGGGAATCAGTTTGCAAATGACGAACAGCTTGCAAATGATATGCAGCCCCGCGCAGGTCAATCGTATGTTTTCCAAGTATGGTATTTGATTGATTTTGAAACAAAACAAATCCTCAATCCTCCGGCTACCGGCGCATATGCAGGTCGTACACTGAATGTCTCTGCATTATTTGCTAATAATGGCTTGGCATCTGATCCTGTACCGGCTACATTGACGATTAAATACAACAATCAGATTATCAGCCAAACTACGATTAATCAGGAAGTACCAAACGGGTTTTACAATACTACAATTGGTTTCTTCCCACCGTTTACTCCTCAGAACGCCGGCAATTATGAGTTCTGTGTGAAAATTCTGGCTCCCGGTGATGAGTTTAGTCCTAATGATGAAAAATGTTTGAATGTTACCGTTCTTGATCGTTTGAATGGTATTTATACGGTTGGTTCTAATTCAAAACCAGGTGTACCCGGATTCCCGACTATTCAAACTGCAGTTGATGCGCTTTATCGCCAGGGTGTTCGCGGTGCAGTTACATTCCAACTTACCGATCCATTCTATTCTGTAGGTACAACCTCATCTTCTCCATGCGGTCCAGCTCTAGAACTTACATCGAGAATCGTAGGTATGGATGCAAACAATACTGTAACATTCGTTGCAGACCCACAATCAACCGGTCTTTCCAAAGCCGGAGTGGTCATTCAGTTGAACAGCTGTAACGGTGCAGGTATTGAATTGGGTCAAAAATATAATGTTACCAATCCTAATGCCATTCAGTTCGAATTCCAATCGCCTGACAATGCTAACTCACGTGGTTACATTACATTCGATGGTGGAGCTCAAAAATCATTGAAATTCCAGCTCCGTACTTTCGCTAATCGTCGCGCAGTGTTTTACATTGGTAAACGTGCTTACAACAATACCATTAAAAACTGTATTCTTGAGCTCGATCCTAGCACACCTGAATTAGACTTCTGGACTACACTTCCCGGTGTGACTATCGAGTCTAATGCATTTAAATTCGGTGCGGATTCTGCAGGCTTCGGTGCTAACTTCAGCACATTTACTGCCGGTATTTTCCAACGTAACTTACCGCCTTCAAATGAATTCGGTAACAACATCGAAAAGCTTGATACAGTTATCGTAGAAAATAACATTACATACAATGGCAACAAAGCGAATAAATTCATCGGAAACGAGATTCGCGGATTTGGTTATGGAATTGCAAGTATCGGTATCGGAACATTAAAGAAGAACAACAAGTTAACGCGTTATTACAACAGCGGTACAGAGATTCGTGACAACATGATTTCCAAAGTCCGTCGCGCAGGTATCTTCCTCGGATATGAAGATGGTGCGATGGTAACCGGTAACAAGATTTTTGATGTAGGTCTTGCTGCAACAGGAAAAACCGGCGAAGCCAATGGTATCGAAGTCGGCGGTCAGCAAAACAGCTTAACAAATATTGGCTTTAACAATATCAATTGCGAAATTGGTCGCAACGAGATTAATGGAGTAACCTCCGATGTATTTGCTCGTGGTGTTAAAGTCCAACAAAGCCTTAACGATTTGTCATCGGTCGTTCCTCCTCCGGGAGATTATTTACAGCCGAGCGTATCGGAAAACATGAACATTCATGGCAACATGATTTGGGGCTTGTCAAGAACCAACGCAGGCGCAAGCCGTGCCGGTATTCATGTATTCACCGATCGCAATGGAGCAGCCGGAATCAATGGAATGATAACCGCTCGTATTTCGAACTACTTCACTCGCAATGACCAAATTGCCAACAATACAATCATGATGGCAAATGACAACATCAGCAATAGCGGCGCCGTCGTTGGTATCGGTGTACAACATGGTAAATCGACAACTCTTATGAATAACGCAATTGCGATGACCGGAACGAATACAACGGCCGATATCGCAGGCGGTTATCCACATGCAGCACTCTTCTATCAAGGTTTACATCCAAAATATGTAGGCGGAATGACAGCAGATCGCAATGCCTACTGGTCACCGAATGCAGCAACCGTCCGTTTCTATGAAATCGACAGTATCAGCCAAACATTACTCGCCGGCTATCAAGACGAGTATCAAACACTTGCACAATGGCGTGCATGGACCAAGCAAGATCTCAACAGCTTGATTGGCAACTGGACAGGCGACTATGTCACCAGTGGCGTAGCACCGATTCAATATGTCCGTATCAAAACCAATCCTTCTCCAACAGGATCGATTTTGAATAACCGTGGTGCAAGAATTGCAAATGTAACGTCCGACGTTGATGGTCAAGCCCGCGGTTCCGCAGGTCAAGCCTATGATATCGGTGCAGATGAGTTCAACGGTGTATCGTATGTCAACGATGTTGAAGTAACGACCATCTTAGCTCCACGCTCGTATCGTACAGGAGCATCACAAGTGAACTTTGCCGATGCAGAACACTTAATGGTCGATGCAAATGTGAAAGTAGTTGCCCGCCTTCGTAACAATGGCAGCATCTCACAAGTTGTGAATGTTGTTGGTGAATATGCAGTGGAAAATGCAGCATCGAGCGGAAATTCACTTCCAAGCTATCCCGGCTTCAGCGGATTGAGCAATGTAACAGTTCAAATCGCTGCCGGCGAATCAAAAGATGTTGATTTAGGTGTATTAACTCCACAATCATTATCACAATTGAGCAGCTATACGACTCCAATCTGGATGCAAAAACAAGTAGATTCCTCCATGCGCGTGAATGTAACGCCACGGTATAAAATTCAGGCCCGTGTTACAACTCCTGATGAGAACTTCGGCAACAACTCCGATGCAATGGATGCACGATTCTATATCCGTCGCTCAAACATCAAAATGATGACCAGCTGGGTAGGAAAATCCTATGCACATACGAATCCGTTAAACGTAACAACTGACCCACTCTACGCCCGTAACACAATTGCTCGTCTGAATGCAGACAGCTTGAAACGCGGCTTGGATGCAATGGGCTTCTGGAGTGGATTAAAAACAGGAATCGCAATACCTGATATTAATTATGATATCATGGATCGTGATGGCTGGGAACCCCGCTCGGTAGATTATACCTGGTACAAAACCCTCGTATGGTCAGAAGACAACACCGGCATGAGCCGCTTCGAACGCGATAACATTCGTGACTTCGTAGCAGCAAGCAATGTCGTCAGCTCAAAGAAGAACTTCGTCATCGGTAGCCAAGAAATCGTGAAAACTCACGTAGGTCTCAACGCAGTCAATGATGAATACTTCCCACGCTACACCTTACGTAGTCAACGCGGTAAATCAACAGCAGCCATTCCGGCAGTGGTAACAACACCGGTAGCAGCAGGTTATGCAATGCCTCCGATTGTTGCTCCATTCCGCTCGGATGTCGTCGGTATGACAATTGAAAAGAACATCACAGAGAATATCAAAGGAACAGGCTTTGTCAATGGCACATGGAATGATCCATTACCATTACCTGCTCTTATGAGCGCTTATGTAGATGGCTTTACTCAAGGATTAGCCCGTCCGGCCTTCAAATACACAACCAAAGATGCAAATGTCGCAGACTCAGCAATGGGTATTACGGTAACAGGCGCAGGAACAAACATCGTTCACTTGGGTGTTGACTGGCGCCACTATGGCAAAACGACACAAACAAACGGTATCGAACGCGTACTCCGCGGAACATTAGACTTCTTTGATGTCAATGACGGAACAGTCGTACCGGTAGAATTAGCAGACTTTGATGCCAAAGCAGCCGGTAAGAGCGTGAATGTATTCTGGAGCACCGCGAGCGAAAGCAACAGCGGTTGGTTCGAAGTAGAACGCAAGCAAGCAGGTAGTGAATTTGCGAATGTAGCGACGGTTCCGGCAGCCGGAACCAGCACAAGCATCCTCAACTACGGCATCAAAGATGAAAACGTCGAAAGCGGCGCGACCTATACCTATCGCTTAAAGAATGTAGACCGTGACGGTAAAACGGGCTATTCCTACGAAGTAGAAGTAGTCATCGGCGGTGAATCAACAAGCTTAAGCTTAGGTAATGCAACTCCAAGCCCAATCAACAACGAAAGCACAGTGTCCTACAGCATGAGCGTAGGTGGTGAAGTAGCACTGAACTTATACGACATGATGGGTCGCTTAGTCCAAACAGTTGACAATGGCAACCGTGCAGCAGGTGCTCACGCAGCAACCATCAACAGCAATGGTCTCAGCAGTGGCATGTATCAGTTGGTACTCAAAGTAGGCAGCGAAACAACTACCCGCTTGGTACAGATCGTAAAATAATCACCTTCGAGTGATAGCAAATCGCAGCCGCCCTTTGGAAGTCAATTCCAAAGGGCGGTTGGCGTTTGTGGGGGAGG
>JBPOHH010000186.1:0-5164 GCA_052035765.1 Bacteroidota bacterium | reverse complement strand
ACCCGTATCTTCTTTCTTTGCTTCATTATACAGGCGCACATCTTCTGCGTCTTCGAGTTCTTCAATAATTGCATCAAATTCTTTTGCCGTCAGAATAACGAATGAACGTTTTCCTTTTGCATCATTGATGAATTGGGGTTTCAGAGTTGTAGTCATACGATTGAATAAAAAAGTGGCTAAATTTTCATTGCAAAAATATTGAAAAGGCAGAACATTCGTTCGATAAATTTCATAGCAGAGTACAATCATCAGGGTTGAATCCAAGGAGTTATGTAATTCTATCGAATTATACATCCATCTTACGAACCTGAATAATATCCCGCAAGTACCAACACTCGCAAAATATCAATCTTCACAACGATACATCCACCTGGAAAATAAACTTCTGTTCGGCATTCCCTTCTATCTCACTTGTGCCGCTCCCGAGCGACGTCACGCTGTTCTTGGCGGTGACGGTGTAATTGGCTGCAAGCGACAACTGCGGTATCGGCTTATAATTCAACAAAATAAAAGACCTCGTGCCATTGCCGTAGAGAGCAGGATTCCCCAAAACGCCGGGCACGGATGGTTCGAATGTCCACCGCGCAGACGCATAGCTGTCGGTCGAAAAATATGCAATGCGCGCGCCTATTTTCCAGCTCTCGCTCCGCCACCAAATCTCGGCAAAACTCACAACACCCACTTCCCGCGGTTGCACACGTTCAAAGTCACAATACACCGCTTCTACGCGAAAACGGGTGCGGATTTCCGGCGTAGCTTCATGCTGCACTTCCACTCTAAGTGAAGTAACTGTCCGCTGATAGACTCCCCGCATACCATCCTCGCCCGTGAAACCGTCTGTTTTATTCTCCGTGTGAAAGCGCATCACGACAAGTGTCGGACGGGTGATTTTCCACCGACATTCGGCTAGAATATCAGCGCCGCGCGTGGGTGAATACATGCCGAATCGCGGCGTAAGAGATTGATACAAATCAGCATACCCCATGAGTTCAAGCCCGGGAATGCTGCGCCAGAAGAGTCCGGCATAGAATCCTGCTTCATTGCTCGGCGAGGGGAATTCTCCGAAATTATTCCCAAAGGGCGAACGGAATTCCGGGGAAAAGTAGCGAACGCCGAGGGCTGATTTTACATTCTTACCGGTGAATTCCATGTTCAATTTTACACCATTATTCCCGAGCGCGTCGCGGCTGAATTCTCCAAGAATGAGAGAATTGACACTAGAATATGCTCCATAAAGCGAAGATAAGATGCCCGACTGCCCTGAAAAGACGCTCGACGAACTGCTCACAATCGGCCTCTCGTAGCGCAGGGAAAGTGCGGATGCGCCCAGCGTCCATGCGGAGGAAATAGTCCATTCCGCAATGAATCCTATGGCTTGTTCGCCCAGCGCGTTTCGTTTTGCAATCTCGGAAGGCGTTCGGAATAAACCACTTATATCGAACGAAGTAGCAATGTTTTGTGCGGAATCAATCGACGCAGACCTACGAATTGATGAATAAAATCCTGTGATTTCCAGCAAAGAATTGTCTGAGAGTGATATCTTGCCTTCCACAGCCGCACCTCGAAAGTAGCGATATTCAATCGACGAGCGATACGGACTAATGCCGCTGCCCTGTTGAATAATCGGCGCAATGACTTCACTCCCTTTTTTTGCACCAAATCCTTGAGAAATAATACTCCCGAGACCGCTTTCGGCGGTGAAGTCACCGAGTACGACGCGGAAGGCATTATCCTTATACTCGGCAAAACCGCTCATAAAGTCGGTAAGTGAACGTTCGCCGGGAGCTTTGGAGACGGTGACTCCTGCCGAGAAATTCCCGATACCGCCGCTCATGCGCTGATAGAGCGTGAGTGGCGAACCAAGAAAAGCGCTGTCGAGAATGCCTTTGTTTTGCTGAATTCTATGCTGCGAGCGCGTGCGGTAGCTGAGCCGGAAGGGTTTTGTAACGCTTGGTTTTTCAAGGAGTACACAGCGTTCGAGCAGCGCTGATTGTGCTTCCGTAAGCTGCGCCGAGTCGGCGATTGCCATTAATGACAGATGTGGGTAATTCTTGGCGAGGCGAACAATTTTTTTAGCATTCGAGAGCGAAACTCCCGGCAGGAAGAGCAGAGCGCGTGGATTGGCTGTTCGCAGGACTATCGGATGCTCGGTATAGTATTCAATTGTATTCAAAAGCGGTGCATCGTCGCTGTCGCGGGTGAGGACTTCGAGAGCGGGTTCAAGGGGCGTTGATTTTTCCTGGGCCGCAAGCACTGTGGCAGAGAGGAGCAATAGAACGAGGAGTGTTTTCATTGGTGTATGAAAATAGTGGTATAAATGTGAAAAATAAGGGTGGTACATTGAAAAGGAATGCACCGGAAATGCTGTATAAACAAAGGTGAAATTCCCCTTGGTCGGGAAATTTCACCTTTTGATTGTCAAAGTACGTTTTTGAGGTGGTCGTTCAAAAACGATGCGGATATTGTTCTGAGGAGAAACCGATTATTTCGTAAATCCTTCTTGAAGAAGATCTTCTACTAATCTCGAACCGGCTTCGGTATCAGGCTGCGAAGGTAAATTAGCATACAATTTTTCATTCATTGTTTGCATAACATAGACTGTTGACTCATTTTTCGTAACGAAGATACTCGGCAAACCGCGGAGTGAGAAACGATTCATGAGCGGGTGCTTGACTTGTGAGGAGCGCATCGAGTAGATGATAATCATGGAGTCGGGTATACCGGCTGACTGGAGTACTTTAATGGACTGAGGGAAGGTCTTCTTGGTACCGTTGCAACCGCAGGAAGGATTCACAAATAAGTAGACTTTCTGGCGGTTAGCTTTGAAAGCATCGGAAATTTCCTGAACTTTTGCCGCTGATGGTGTGTAGGTGTTTACCTCAGCATCGAACCATGCATAGCCGGTCGATGTTCGGAGGTCAGATACGGTCATAAGAGTTGCTTCCGGCTCGGGCTCGACAGGAGAGCACGCTGAGAGACTAAGTGATATTGAGCATACGAGCATGAGGAGGAGTCGATAGATTTTCATAGTGTATCCTTCAGAAAGATAATAAACAATAATATGTGTTGCGAAATTAGTATTTTTTTGGGGATAATCAAACCGGTAATTATCAATATTCCCGGAAAACTACTTAGCCGAAGACGCCGAGGATAATTCCGGCTAACATTCCGAGAATAATGATACCAAAAATGCTGGTAGTCCACAGCAGCACCGAGTATTTTGATTCGAGGGCGGCGAGTTGTTTTTTGACGCTTGTTTCGTGGTGGCTGTGCGGGTTGTGCGCGTCTTTTTCCGTCTCGCTGCGTGTGAGGGCTTCGATAGAATACTTGGCTTGGGTGACCTGATTCTCGATGTCAAGCTTCACTTTCCGGAGCTTGTCCTCCATATCGTGTTCGGTCTTGTCAATCATCGATTCGACGATGCGGGTTGTTTCATCGACGATATATTTGGTTTCGGTGACTTTACTTTTAAAATTATCGATTTCCTCGCTGAGCATGGAATGCGAACGGCGCTGCTGATCCTGGAGTCCCCAGAGCCGCTGATCGAGTGACACGAGCTGATTCGACATTTGCGACATATTCAACTCGACGCGCTTTTCCGACTTGGAGAATTCTTTGGTAACCTGTTTCTGAACCAGCGACTTAATGCTTTCTATTACATACGAAAGCTCTGCATTGCGTTCTTCGAAAGAAATATAGAGCTTCTCAAGCGATGACTTGAGTTCATGGATGGTATTGAGCTCATTGTAGAGACCTTCGATCGACTCGGCTTTCTGTTGGATTTCGAGTAATGCACTGCTGACAGCGGAATTAAGCTGAAGAATGGTGTCGGCACTCCTGCGCTCACTGTCGCGGATGAGAGATTGTAATTGAGAATTTTGCCGGGCAATTTCGAGCGATTCTTTTTGAAAATGCTCAAAGGCACGATTGTATTCATGCGCCTGCTGACGTATAGTGCCGAAAAGTCCGAGTATCTCAGGGCTTATTGACTTTGGGTTCTCCATGGCTTCGTATATTCTAAGAAATAACTCAAACTCTCACACAAATCTTGTAATAACTCAGTTTCGATTTCAGGTACTATTCCCGGAGAATGTTCTATAAGAACGCGCATCATTTCCTCTCGGAATCGCACGTCATGCGTAAATGATTGAGATAAATACGTTTGCAAAAAATCATAGAGCGAATTCTCCTGCGCGAGCTCTTCATAAAACGTGCGCGGAGCGAGCCCCTGAATCGCCGCTTTGGTGAGCGTCGTTCGCAGATGTTGTCGCTCGTCTGTTCCCGTATCCATAGTCTTATACACCCGAAAATTACATTACCCAAAAGCACAGCCGCCTCAGTATCGGTTTATTTACAATAATACTTGATTTTTTCTATATAGATATACTATATTTGAATTAATCCCCATGTTTCGAATCATACAACGTCCAAACCTCTCTCTCTATGGCTCATAAGGAAAACAAATCTTCATCGACACATCGCATCGGAGAAAATCCCGAGGCCGATCTGGCGCTCCTGCTCGCAGATTGCCGCGCGAATCTCCCCAAACCTGATGAAAATCTCATCAGTAAAGCGTTTCATTTTTGTGTGAAAGTACACGAAAAAGACCGTCGCGCATCGGGTGAGCCGTATTATGTGCACCTGCTCGAAGTAGCGCGGATAGTAGCCCGCGAAATTCCTTTGGATGACGTATCCGTCGCCGCTGCTTTGCTCCATGATATTGTCGAAGACCATGCAAATTATACCATTAAAGACATTCGCGCCGAATTCGGGCAGACCATTGCGACGATCGTCGACGGCGTGACCAAAATCACCGATATCTCCAAAAGTAAGGAAATTAAACAAGCGGAAAGCTATCTCAAACTCGTGCTTTCTCTCGTCAAAGATGTGCGCGTTATTCTCCTCAAAGTAGCCGACCGACTCCATAATATGCGCACGCTCGACCATCTACTCCCGCATCAGCAGGCGCGCATCGCCCGGGAAACGCTCGATATTTTTGCGCCCTTTGCCCATCGCTTCGGCTTGGGGAGTATTAAGTGGGAATTGGAAGATTTGGCGTTTAAATTTCTCAATCGTGAACAGTACGACTCGATAAAAAAACAGCTTAATTCTACCCGGAAAGACCGCGAACTCTACATTCAGAAGTTTATCCATCCGATTTTAC
>JBPOHH010000716.1:0-22008 GCA_052035765.1 Bacteroidota bacterium | reverse complement strand
TCAGAAAGATAAATGTTTTGTCTGTTTCAGCATCGTAATATTTCACTCGTCTGAATTTTTCAGGATATTCGTGTAGAGATTTTACATTTTCTAGTTTGATTGTTTGATCATAACGCACGCCGGTAGAATTAGGTATCTTATTAGGAAAGCATAACCTAGTATATCTATAAGAGATAAGAGTTCTTTTGATAAATCATGTAAAAATAAAATTCGTTTTAATTTTAGTTGAATTCTGGAATGTTTTCAAAGATATAGCAAATTGAGCTAACCTACTTAAAATATGAGAACACTATTTACAATTATAATCTTGGCGTGCATGTTTCTCCATAGTTGTGCCAGAACACAAAAAGAGACTACCATTCATTTGATTTCGCCTCTCGAAAATTATACGCTTGGAAAGGCTGAGAGCTATTTGGTTGACAACACTGACAAACCTGATAAAATCGATAAAGTAACTGCCATTTCTTATTTTGAAACACAGTGTGTGGTTGCCTCTGAGAGTGGGATATATATAATTGATATCAAAACCAGGAAGGCAAAAAAGTACTATAAATTTCGTTTTAATACGCAGGATTCCGCCGGTAAAACGGTCGTACAATGGAGTAGTTTGATTCCAAATTCTGATAATTCCAAGCTTCTCATCACCACAAGCAGCGGTCAGTCATCTACAGCTGTACTATTCCAAATCGATTTAACTTCACTGAAAATTGATTGGCTTTCGGAATATAAGTATCCGATTGTTGCAAGTCGATACTCCCATAATAATAATCAAATTGCCCTAGGAACTATTTATCATCAAAAAGAAACTTCAGGTGATAGCGCTGTATATCATGCTTCATTGTTTCTTGTGAATAGTAACGATGGCTCGTTTAAGAACTATTTTCAACAAGGCGAAAGCGTCGAAGCGATTAAATTCAATCACAACGACGAGGTACTATTTGCCGTTCTCGGTTGGCCTCATGTAGACACCTACGTTTGGGATGTGCACAACACAAAATCAACAAAAGGAGTGTATGGAAAAGATTATACGGCTTATTATGACGCAACACCAATTGACAACAATACCTTCGTTACCATAGGTGCAGATGGAATCTACAAATGGAATATCAACGACCCGGATAATTATGCACTGCTTGCTGGTTTCTATATAAACAGCAGCGGCAGAATTTATGAGGTGAAAGAGTTAACTCAAAAAATAGTATTGAATTATACAGAAGGCACGATAAATCCTCCTTCCATACAATTCTATAATAAACAATGGAAGGTAACCGATTCTTTATCTTTTGATAGCCCAATGAACCATCTAACCTACAATGGAATTACGATTACCGGAATTTGTGAAAGCGATACAGTGGTAGTTTTTACTGTAGCAGAAAAAAAAATAACGACGAAGATTCACAAATCAGAACTCTTGCGTTGATATTGGTTTAGAACGTAATACATGACTATGGAGAACGAACAATCTCAGAAGATCATATTTTCAAGTCGTTACGAACAATCGTAATTACAGGTCGGACAATTGTTTGATAGTCTACCCCAAGCGAACATATTACAATACTCCAAACAACAGCAACAATCCTTGAATCCTATTTCAGACACCCAATCAAGAAACCCACCAATCTCATCAATCCCACCAATCTAAGTACAAACAGTACTATTGAAATACACCCCAACGTAGCGAATGCAGTTTGAGTAAACAAAGCCTCATCTTCACGAAGCATGACGAATGCACTCAGATACTCCTTGCAGGTATCACAAACGCTTTGGGTTGTACCCACGAAATGATTTTCAACTGTCACGAAATGATTTTCAACTGTCACTAAATGATTTTCAACTTCCACAAAATGATTTTCAGTTCTCACAAAATGATTTTCAGCTTTCACAAAATGATTTTCAGTTCTTACTACATGATTTTCAGCTCTCACAAACTTGTGCTGAACTTTCACTACAACCCGAAGAGCGCTTATGGACTACTGCTGACAGGATACAAATTCTCCGGTACTCTCACACGACCAATCGCCAAACTTTCCGGGAACGCCGGGCACCTGTGTGAAAGAGAGGAGCTGTTTATTCGTGCGGGAACGTATCTCTGAAAGACCGATACTGCCGGTTAACTTGTCGAAAGAGGAGTTAGTTGAACGCCGAGCACACACCCACAAAGATATTCTCAGCGCAAAACTCTCAGAATTACGGCTTACAATCCATGAAGGCTACTCCGAAAAACATTTGTTAATGCCGCTTTTGCATAATAGGTACTGTAGTATTTCTTACTGGATAAACAGGAGAATCTAAATAGCGGAGAAAAATGTGTTTCCTGTCAGATGTATGAGAAATGACGGGAAGGAATGCTGGTGGAAGCTAGTAGAAGATACGAATCACATATATTCTGATCTCGCGCGGAATCCATTAGGATAGGAGATTCGTCTCAACGAAGGATAGGAAGTGCAGGCAACAAAATTACACAAGAACCAAAAAAGATATAAAAACATGATAAATATCATATTTTGGGTTGGGAAGGAATCCTAATTTTGCCTTAGAAGTGGGGGCGATTGGAGGGGAATACCATCTTTTTTGCCTGCAACGGCCAGTTTGAGTATGACCATTACGCAAGGAGGTACTATGCATTGGTTCTTGAATTTGAAAATCCGCACAAAACTCATCAGCAGTTTTGCAATTGTGTCGATTCTTACAGCATTTGTGGGATATATTGGTATCAGTGATATCGAAGAGCTGCAAAGACAGGACAAAGTACTCTACGACGATGGAGCGGTACCACTGGGCGAGCTAGTGCATATCTCGACTTATTTCCAGAAAATACGAGTGCTTACCAGGGATATAGTTCTCGAAAATAACATTGCATCAATCGAAACGAATGCTTCGCTTATAAATGCGAGCAGAGATTCGGTGAATAAATACGCTGCTCTCTATGAGCAAAGATTAGTTCGTCCGGAAGACAAGATAAAATTCCAGGAATTTAAAGACTCTCGGGTAGCCTATGGTGAGGGACTCAAGCAGCTTATCGCACTTGCCAAGGCAAATGACGATGCGAAAGCGTTTGCATATTTGAATACCGAGCTCATGGATAAAGCAAATAATGAGCAGTCGCATATATTCACGTTAGTCGATGATCGTACAGAGGATGCGAAACTCATTGTCGATCAGAATTCATCACTGGCGGCATCTGCCTATCGGCTGATGTTGATATTCGTAGTGCTCAGTGTGGTGATAGCGATGGTACTCGGGATCGTGATAGCGCGTGTCATCAGCAAACCGATTCAATTCCTTGATGAAGCAGCAGCGAAGGTCGCAGCAGGAGATGTTATGCAGCGGGTAGAGAATAATCATACCGATGAAACAGGTCGTCTGACAGCTTCATTTAATACGATGGTTGTTAATATCCGCAAAACACTTGAGGAGGTACAAAGGGCGAGTGAGGAAACGCGTATTGCGATGCACAAGGCAAAAAATCTACAGGCAGAGTCAGAGGCGCAGGGACATTATCTCACTGACAGTGTCGAGACAATCATGCAGGAAATACACCAATTTGCAAAAGGTAATTTGGTTGTTCACCTGACTCCTCCTCGCAGCGATGATGATATCGCGCGATTATATGAGGGATTCAGCAGCGCGGTCGGGAATATCCGCAGTATGGTCATTCAAGTTTCCGAAGCCGTTGAGACCACTGCAAGTGCGACGGCGCAAATAGCCGCAAGTATTGAAGAAATGTCCACCGGTGCCGGACAGCAATCCGAGCAGGCATCAAATGTATCGGCAGCCGTTGTGGAAATGACATCGAATATCATTGAGAGTAATCGCGCAATGACACGAGCCGTTGAAAAAGCACGCGCATCCGGTGAAAGTGCTCAGGAAGGCGGCGCTGTGGTGATTCAGACGATAGAAGGAATGAATAAAATCGCCGAAGTAGTGGAGCAATCTGCAGCGACAGTCCATAGCCTCGGCAAATCAAGTGAAGAAATCGGTGAGATTATACAAGTAATTAATGATATCGCCGATCAGACGAATTTACTGGCACTCAATGCAGCAATAGAAGCAGCACGGGCAGGCGAGCAGGGACGGGGATTCGCTGTAGTGGCAGATGAAGTGCGCAAATTAGCCGAGCGTACTGCCGAGGCGACCAAGCAAATTGGTACAATGATAAAACGTATTCAACAGGAGACAGCCGGCGCTGTATCGGTGATGGAGCTAGGCACACGAGAGGTAGAAAATGGCAAAAAATTAGCCGATAAAGCCGGCGTCTCGTTGAATGAAATCATTACCATGTCGAATGATGTACAGATAATTATCACACAGCTTGCCGGAGCGAGTGCTGAGCAGGAAACGACAAGCGAGGATATAGCCCGTAATATTCTGAGTATTTCCAACGTGGCTTCTGAAAATAATCGTGCTATTGAGCAAGTGGCACATGCTACCGATGATCTGGCTCGACTGACGATGACTCTGCAGGAATTACTCGGAAGATTCGAGACACAGGCAGAGTTGGGTTATCATCATGACTACAAGAACGGTCGTGCTCTTCATGGCACAGCAAGCGAGAATAGAAACGGACAGGCAAAACGAATATCCGTGAAGAACGGATAACGGCACGGATAAGAGCAATGGCTGCAAATGGGCAAAACCCTTCGGTGAAGTCGCTCAGTGGTGACTGCGACACAATGTTTATCATGCTGGAAGTATCATCTATGTAATTACTCCAGTGAATTTTTTGACAGTGAGAGGAGAACCTTATGAATACAGATCAGCAGAAATCTCAGGAGTTCGATAGTGATGGCAGCTATGATCTTCTACAGGTAGTCACGTTTAATCTCAGAGACGAAGAATATGCAATTGAGATCCTGAAAGTGCAGGAAATCATCCGCATGATACCTATTACAAGAGTTCCCAATTCTCCTGAATTTGTCAACGGTGTCATTAATTTACGCGGGAAAGTCATTCCGGTCATGGACCTCGGGAAAAGAATCGGATTACCGGATAAAGCTGAAAGCGCAGAGAGCAGAATTATCGTTGTTGAAATCAATCATACCATCATCGGTTTTATTGTCGACCGGGTTAATATTGTCCTGCGACTCAGCAAGGATATAATTGAGCTCACACCGGATCTTGTCGGAAATCATAATAAAGAATATATCCGAGGTATTGCTAAAATGCAATCAAACCTTCTGATACTCTTAGACCTGAATAAGGTATTACAACAGCGTGAACTAGCCGAGGTAGAAATGTAACGAGCAATCAATGAAAGAATCTTATCAACACAATGAGATGGTCAGGAAAGTGATCAGCCGAAGAATCGATAAGAACAAAACCGAAGAATCTCTGATACAATGAAGGAATGGAATTAACCGGCAGGCAGCACTTCAGAGATTCTTTGGTTTTTTTGTTTGCAGTACAAAAATGTAGAGCAGGGGATACCGGTTGTCAAGGAAAAAGACTTGGAGCGAATCCGAGCCGCCGAGACTTCCCGTCAAATGAAATTGGCTGTTAGGATGAAAACGGGAAGCGTGCACTCTTCAACTGCGATGTATCGTTGTTCAATACTTAAAAATGCATTCTATACCAAATAACTGATGTGATTACCACCATTCCTGCGACTGCTACAGAGAGAACCGTTTGAAGAGACTATGACAGACTTCACCATACGGGAGGTGAAGATTCAAAACATAGACCGGTCTCAGCAAAAGTATCATCATCACGTTTTCAATTCTCCGTCGGAATGATATACTTTGTTAACAATTTTGTATACTTCTACAATCTACTTACAGATACGTATGGAAAAGACCCAAGCAATTGAACCTCCGGAGCTAATGAGCGACCAAATATATATCAACGAAAGCGATGAACGGTATCAACGGCTATTGGATCTGCTGCCTGATGGCGTGGTCCTGCATGTCAATGGTATAGTAGTATTGGTAAACAAAGCAACAATGGCTATCATGAAAGTTTCTTCGGCAGATGAACTTCTCGGCAAGCAAATTCTCTCGTTTATTCATCCGGACTACCACGAGATGGCAATCATACGCCAACAAAAAATGCTCACAAGCAAGGAGATTGCCCTACCCATAGAAGAACTTATCATCCGGAACGATGGGAGTCAGTTCTATGCCGAAACAGCCGGATCGGTCGTTACCTACAAAGGAATGCAAGCGATTCAGGTAGTATTCAGAGATGTTTCCGAACGTAAAATTGCGTACGAAAAAATGAGGATAAGCGAAGAAAGCTTTCGTGCAATGTTTGAGAATAATCCTCATGCAATGGGAGTCTTTGACAAGGCGACACTCCGCCTGCTGGAGGTGAACGCTGCATGTAGCCGACTCTACGGATATTCACGTGAAGAGCTGCTCGGAGGTATGTCTGTTGTTGATTTACGGCCAAAAGAAGACATGCAGGATTTCTTGAGTATCGTACAGCAGGTAGACAAAAATGATGAAGAACTCCTCTCAAGAAGTACATGGAGGCATCGTAAAAAAGACGGAAGTCTATTCTATGTACAGCTTACCTCGTATGAAATATTGTTCAATAATCACCCTGCTCTCCATATACTTGTCAATGATATCACCGAGTTCCGGCAGTCTAAATCCGAATTACTGAAGGCAAATGAACGATTCGAGCTCGTGACGCATGCTACCAATGATGTTATCTGGGATGTAAACCTAAAAACCAATCTTATCTGGTGGAACGATAATTACTATTCTAAATTCGGCTATCCAAAATATGCTGAGTATTTGCTGCCGGATTCGTGGACAGAACACGTGCATCACGATGACAAAGAACGTGTTTTACAAAGTATCAGCCATTGTATTGACAATGGCTGTTCGTTTTGGAGTGCCGAATACAGGTTCGTCAAAGCAGATGGAAGTATAGCACATGTATTTGATCGGGGAAATATCGTTTTTGATACCAATAGAGAAGCGATACGGATTGTAGGAGCTATGCAGGATATAACGGAGAGAAAACACTTTCAGGAAGAGCTGCAACGAAGTGAATCCCGGCTAAACACGATTTTTGAATCGGTAATGGATGCAATGATTACCGTCGATGACGAAATGAAGATTGTGCTGTTTAATGCAGCGGCAGAACGCATTTTCGGGTGCTCGGCTGCAGATGTACTCGGGAAATCACTCGATCAGTTCGTGCCACCTCACTACCGATGGGGGCATACCATTTCGATGAGAGAATACGGCTCGACAAGCAACGAAACCCGGCAAATGGGATATTCACACGACGTTTGGGCACTGAGGGCCAATGGTCAGGAATTCCCGATTGAAGCATCTATTTCAACAGTAGCGACGGAGTCCGGAAAGTTGTATAATGTCGTCGTTCGGGATACTACCGAAAAGAAAAAAGCAGCAGAACGACTGCGCAACAGCGAAGAGAAATTCCGGATGGTAGTGCAGAACCTCACCGATATTGTTACAATTGTCGATGCACATGGAATTATACTTTACGAAAGTCCCGCAATTACTTCTATCCTCGGCTATGAACAGGATGAAATATTGGGTAGAAGTGTATTTGAATTTATTCATATCGATGATATAGAAAATGTGATACACGCGATGAGTTTAGTGTTCGAGTCTCAGCCGAATAACCTCACCAACCGAATTGAGTACAGATTTTTGGCAAAAGACGGCTCGTATGTAACTCTTGAATCTGTCGGTGTTAACCAGTTGGATAATCCCGCTATAGAAGGGCTGGTCGTGACTTCACGCGATATGACAGAGAGGAAAAATGCAGAAGATACGTTGCGGCGAAGTGAAGAGAAATTCAGGTCAATAATGGAAAACAGTAAAATCGGTTTCTCTCTCTTCAATAAAGATTCTGTCGTTCATTATCTTAGTCCGACAAACGAGGTTATATTCGGATATTCCGAAGAAGAACTCCTTTCGATGAACCTGCAGTATATGATTCATCCCGATGACCGAAAGATGACGGAATCACAGTTTAGACGACTTCTCGATGGTGAAGAAGTAGGTCCTGTTGAATTCCGCTGGCTCATGAAAGACGGCCGGTGGAAATGGATAGAATCGAATGCTTTTAATTATCTAGACAATAAAAGTCTGCAGTCAATTCTCGTCACTTATCAGGATGTTAATCAACGCCATGAATCCGACAGCCGTATCCGATATCAGGCAGCTATGCTCGATTTTGTATCTGATGCAATTATCCTGCAGGAGCTTAACGGAAAAATCCTTTTCTGGAATAAAGGTGCCGAGAACATGTATGGCTGGACCGCTGCCGAAGCAATCGGACAAATCGTTTCCGACCTTCTGCCCGATGATACGCAGCAGGGACTAACGGAACGTCTCGATCATCTCTTTCATCATCGGAAATGGTCAGGCGACCGGGTACACACCACGAAAGGAAAGCAAACTATACTCGTACAAAGCAGGTGGGAGCTCGTGACAAATGCATCGAATCAGCAAACTGTGCTGGTGACGAACACAGACGTCACCGAGAAACGAAGTCTTGAAAAGCAGCTCTTCAGGGCACAAAGACTCGAAAGCATCGGGACACTTGCCAGCGGAATTGCCCATGACCTCAACAATATCCTCACTCCTGTCGTTCTTGGTATGGAAATCATAAAAATACGTTCGAAAGATCCGGCAGTCACAGCTCGAGTCGATGCTCTTACATCAACTATACAGCGTGGATCCGGGCTTATCCGGCAGGTATTGTCTTTTGCAAGGGGAACAGAAGAGAAATTTGAAGTAATAAATGTCAAGTATAGTATCAGCGAAGTCGTGAAGATGGCACGCGAAACCTTTCCCCGTGAAATCAACGTGACGGTCAATATGCCGACGGAAGACTTGCTGGTAATGGGAAATGCTACCCAACTGCACCAGATAATTCTTAATCTCAGTATTAACGCCCGTGATGCAATGAGTGATCACGGAGGTGAGCTGTATATCGAAGCCGGATATATCGAAGTCACGGACGACATTCTCCGTCGGTTCGTCGATATGAAATCAGGGAAATACGTGACCATCACCGTGCGGGATACTGGCTCGGGAATTCCTCTAGCATTGCAGGACAAAATATTCGAGCCGTTTTTTACGACGAAAGAAGTAGGCAAGGGAACGGGAATAGGACTGACGACGGTGTTTTCGATAGTGCGGGCACATGCAGGATTTATTGATTTTGTAAGTGCTGAAAATGTAGGCACTTCATTTACATTTTATATTCCGGCTGCCGTTGAAGACAGCGGTGACAAACTTCTGGAAGTACGGAGTAAACCTCAGGACGGTCAGCACAAAACTCTTCTCTTAGTCGATGATGAAGAGCTTCTGCGTAAGACGGCAGAAGATGTTCTTTGTGAACATAATTATAGAGTTCTGACAGCACAAAACGGAGAAGAAGCGATGCATATCTTTACTCATCACCGCAACGAAATTGATGTAGTCATCACCGATATCGTCATGCCAATCATGAATGGTATGGAACTGATTAAAGTGTTGCGCTCAATTCAACCCGGAATTAAAATCATTGCTACCGGCGGTCTACTCTATGAACAGGCAGGAAAAAATATCAAAGATATCGGAGCTTTTGATGTTTTGCTCAAGCCCTATACTGCTTCACAACTTCTTAACAGCGTTGAGCGGGCGATAGCAGCAGCAGGGTAATCATCAGTCACATACCGACCGGGTATAACCGTCGACCATAATGTAGTATCACGGTTATAAGGCGTATCGTCCGGAAGCAAATGCAGGTAACGAAGTACTCTATCAGCTTGGCATAATTATTGATGAACCGCGGATATAGTAGAATCGTTCCATAATCGATGCTTTACAATGATACAGTCTCTGTTGAACCGATTGATAATGTTGGTAGTAATGTGCCTTGCGGTGGGAAGTACATTCATTTGCGAACTAAACGCCGCAGAACCTATCGTAAAACTACCTCCGTTGCCTTCAAAATCTGAAATGGAAGTCTATGAAGGTAGCGATGAACTTTATGCAAAGCTCCTGCTAAGCTATTATCAGGCAGCAGCATCATTAGATGCTCAGCTTCGCTATTGGGATATCCGCCCGACTGTGACACTTCCCGTGCCGACACTTGACGAGCTAACGTCGCAGGAAATAAAAACGATACGGAAGTATTATTCGATCGCCTTCCGACTGCAGATTCAGATTGAAGCACTCTCTGAAGATCAGATTCGGGCGCATGTTCGTGATGTCGAGCAACGACTCATCGGTGAACGCAAGAAAAGCGCTGAGCTCAGTATTGCCAAGTATGAGGAAGAGCTAGCAGCCCGCAGAGCCGATGTGTATCAAAAACGTCTCGAAAATATTATCCGATTCACCGACAGTCTGAAAGCAGCGAACGACTCACTGACGTACAGCTATTATATGCTTCGGTATTCCTCACACGATGCCTACATGCGTGCCTTGATGCAGAGTAGCATTCCATCGATTACCTTCTCCAACTCCGCTACCTTTCTTGCCTACAATAATGATGCATTGCAGACAGATATTTCTTTCGGAGCCAAAATGGAACTCAATCTCAATTCTGTGGCCGACTACGGAAAATACTTCGATCTGTGGTTCGCTTACCTGATGCCTCAAGTCAAATCGAATCATCCATCACCAGTCGGTCAGCGATGGAAAGATTGGAATACGAATATCTATTCCTTTGGCGTGAATCTTAATTTGCCGGAAGTGGTTGATTTGCATCCTGTTAAAGCAGGGATAAAACTGGGTGCCGGACATTATTGGGGCAGTGGAAGTGCACCGAATGAAGATGTGCAGGATACCGAATACAAAGGTCAGCTAATGAATGTAGAGCTTAATTTTTCGAAGTTCACGACTCTGAGTCCTATGAGTCTGTATTTTAATTTTGGTGTATTGTTCCCATCACGTGAGATGAGTTTTGCCGACCCCGTACAGTCGGTCAACATCGGTAAAAACTCTATCACTGCCTTCACATTCGGCTTGCGGTTCACGATTTTATAAGTACTGTCAATATAATCTTCAGGTATACTATGAAAACACTCTTCTCGATGCTTGTCTTACTTTTTCTTGTGTTTAGTACTCAGCTTGAGGCTAATGAACTGGGAAAGAGATATATAAAACTCGGAAACACATATCGTGAATCAGGAAACTTTGAAAAAGCAGAAGAATATTTGATGCAGGGTAAATCAATGGTGGCGGGTGATACGTATTGGTCTGCTACCGCAAATGAATATCTTGGATATCTGTACAGAGATATGGTTTCATCCGGCAACTACGATGATAACGGTGAGTATTTTACGGCACTTGCCAAAGAGCATCTTGAGCATGCATTAGCCGGCTTTCAGAAATCTGTTCGGCAAAATGACGGTAGTCCTGCAGCACTCAACAGTCTGAAGCAGGCATTACAGGGCGATGGCTCATCTTCCGGCGAAGAAGCATCCGGCAAGAAAGCCGGTGTGCCTGTACGTACAGCAACAACGGCAAAGATTGTCAATTACGATAATTCAAAGTTGAAAGAAATTCCGCGGGATATTTCCTCGTCGGTGGAGAATTTCAGTGCGGCAGGTAACCGGATAAGCGACATCGGCGCTGCGTTTGTATCTGCAAAAAATCTCAAATATTTACAGCTAAAGAATAATCGTCTGCGTTCTCTGGAGGGGAGTATCAACAGTCTCAAAAAACTGAAAGTCCTCAATGTGTCCGGCAATAAGTTAAAATCCCTGCCACAGGAAATAGGCGACATGAAAGACCTGGAAATACTCGATGTATCGCGTAACAAGCTCACCGACATACCGGTCTCGATTACTTCACTCAAACGACTCAAAGTACTTGACCTTTCAGGGAATAAAATACCATTCAGCCGTATTGCGACTATCCTGAAGTCAATGCCTAATACCAATGTACTCTATGACCGCTATGAGCTTGTCGACGACGAAGAAGAAGAGCTCGAAATTCCCGAAAACGGCGGAGCAATCCAAGGAAAGTGATACGAAAGGACCTTACATGATAGAAGGGGATAGAAATCTACCTCACGAAAACGGACTCGATGAACTGTTTAAGAGATATGAATATCAAAAAAAGGAACTCAAAGCACGCTTACATGAGTTTACCTTGGTGAGGCAGGAAGATTACTTTTATGAGTTATGTTTCTGTATGTGTACTCCGCAGTCTAAAGCTCGGCACGCGCTTGTTGTTGTCGATAAACTCAAGTCCATGCAATTTCAGACGCATCCTAGAGATGTGTCCGATGTGCTCGGTAGCCGTGAACATTATATACGATTTCACAATCAAAAATCAAATAATTTACAGGCAATGCAGGGTAGTTGGGAACAGATAAACCACATCCTTCAAGATCGTACAACTGTGTTTGAAAAAAGAGACCTGCTGGCAGCGACTATTCGTGGCATTGGTATGAAAGAAGCATCACATTTTTTGCGCAATATCGGTATTTTTGGAGTGGCCATTCTTGACAGGCATATTCTCAAGCATCTGAAACAACTTGATATTACAGAAGATTATCCTCAATCGCTTACCCGAGGAGTTTATCTGGATATTGAGGAAAAATGGAGTATATTTTGTACCAAAGTAGGGATTCCGCTTGAGGAAATGGATTTGCTTTTTTGGAGTATGGAAACAGGTGAAATCCTGAAATAAATTTGAGTTAAATTGTTCAACACGATATATTTTCCCTACGCAATTTGTATTTTTGCAAACTGAAGTAGGGAATTTTCGTGTTTTTATGTGGGTAGTCTGCATAAAACGCCGGTAGTTCCTTTGTGAGAATCTATCGTTTCATTTAAAAGTAAAGTACAGTATTTCATCATTATAGACAGGAAGTTATATGAAAAAGCTCTGGTATATTCTGCCTCTTACAGCGGCAGTAATGGTAGCCGGAATTTACGGCTCGGGTCTCTGCTCGATCTGTGAACACTCCAACACATCTCCTCAATCCGCGCAGCAATCAGATCAAAAGGCCGGAGTTGATCAGAATTGGTACGCTAAAGTTACACAGGATGTAGCTAAAAGCGAGTATTTTATACGGTATCAGAATGAGAGCAAGACGTATCAAAGTCCCAACCGTTCGCAAAACCTCAGAATTACTTATGGTGATAAAGGCTTTACGATGACCCCCCGCGTACAGGCAAAGAATCCGTGGCAGGTAGCTCTTACGCTTACCTCCGTCACCAAAGGCGCCGGTCAGTTACCACTCGATACCCCTTTTCTCGATGCTCAGGAAAACCACATCACATCGAATTATTCACATCTTACCATTGAATATCTCAACAATCCGGAAGGTATGCGGCAGAACTTTATCGTGAAGTCAAAGCCGGCCGGCGATAAGTCGCTCAAGCTGACTCTTGCGACAAGCGGATCGTTGTCTCCCGTACTCAAGGGCAATGATGCAGTCTTATTTGCGGAAAAAGGTCATCCGGCAAACGGCGTCGTTTGGTACAAAGATCTACATGTATGGGATGCTAATAACGTAAAGCTTGCTGCTAAAATGGAAGTCCACGGCGACGCAATCGATTTAGTGGTCGATGATCGTCAGGCAGTCTATCCGGTGACGGTTGACCCTCTGTCGACGACAGCAAACTGGACATCCGAAGCCAATCAGAACGATGCTCAGCTCGGATGGAGTGTAGCACAGGCAGGTGATGTCAATAGAGATAATTTTCCGGATGTACTTATCGGTGCTCCCAAATATGATAACGGACAAACCGACGAAGGTGCGGTATTTGTCTATCATGGTTCGGCAACCGGTCTTGGTACCACTGCTGCTAAAATTATCGAAATCAATTCTGCAGGTTCGGGTTTCGGTTGGAGCGTTGCAGGAGCAGGAGATATGAATAAAGACGGTTATATGGATGTCATTGTCGGTGCTCCGACCTATTCAAACGGACAGACCTCAGAAGGTGGTGCGTTCGTATTTTTAGGCAGTGCTACAGGTCTAGTTTCTACACCTGCCGCAACTCGTGAGAGCGATCAGGCAGGCGCACAATTTGGCTATGCTGTAGCCGGTGTCGGGAGAATTAATACTGATGATTCCGCAGACGTCATCGTATCTGCTCCTTATTTTGACAATGTGCAAATCGATGAAGGTAAAGTATATGTGTATTACGGCGGTATCAACGGACTTCGTACCGATGCTCCGTGGACAGCCGAAAGCGACCAGGATGGTGCCCGTATGGGATGGAGTCTAGCAGGACTTGCTGATTACAATCGCGACGGTAAAAACGATGCAGCGATTGGACTGCCATTATGGGATAATGGACAGACCAATGAAGGTGCTGTTTGGGTATACTATGGTCTTGCAACCGGCGGACTACCTGCCACAGCAAATTGGACTCGTGAGAGCAATCAAAATGATGCGCAAATGGGATTCAGCGTATCAAACGCCGGAGATGTTAATGGGGACGCATCGGCAGACTTGATCGTTGGTGCACCGTTCTTCTCGAATGGAGAGACCAACGAAGGTCGTGCAATGGCATATTATGGCGGCACCGGTGGACTTGCTACCACCGAAAGCTGGACAGCCGAAGGTAATCAAGTGAATGCACGATTCGCTTATGTCGTTTCAAGCGCAGGAGATATCAACAATGACGGTAATTCTGATGTAATTGTCGGCGCACCCTTGTATGATGCCGGTGAGACTGATGAAGGAAGAGTTTATATATATCAAGGTAGTACAGTTGGAATCAATACCGGAAGTGCATGGCTTACCGAAGGTAATCAAACTAATGCACAATACGGTATTTCCGCTACCGGTATGGGAGATGTCAACGCAGACGGATATACTGATGTCGGTGTAGGAGCTCCGTATTATGATAATGGTGAGCTCGATGAAGGTAGAGTTTTCGGTTATTACGGTTCACCAAGCGGCATAGGCTCTGCAAGTGCAACATTTGAAAGTAACTATATCGGCGGCAAGTACGGTACGAGTGTCGCAAGCGCGGGCGACGTTAACGGCGACGGATACAGTGATATGCTTGTCGGTGCACCGGGCTGGGATAACGGTCAGGTCGGCGAAGGTAAGGCATATTTGTATTATGGCAGTGCGACAGGACTTAGCTCAACAGTCGCATGGATTTACGAAGGTAACCAAGCCGGAGCAGCACTTGGAACGAGTGTTTCAACGGCAGGTGACGTTAATAATGACGGCTATTCCGATATCATTGTCGGTGCTCCGCTTTATGACAGCGGACAGGTTGATGAAGGTAAAGTATTCGTTTTTTATGGCAGTGCAAGTGGACTGGCCATCACTCCGAGTTGGACATCGGAAGGTAATCAAACAGGAGCACAATTCGGCTATACGGTGACTTGTGCCGGTGATGTTAATAAAGATACATACAGTGAAATTATCGTTGGCGCTCCTCTCGCAGACAGCGGTCAGGCAGATGAAGGTGTAGCATACATGTATCGCGGCTCCCTCAACGGACTGGTAGCAGTACCCGTTTGGTTCGGCGAAGGTAATCAATCTGATGCACATTTCGGTGTTTCGATTGCCGGCTCCGGTGATCTTAACGGTGATGGATTTGCCGATGTGATTATTGGTTCGCCTGATTTCAATTCAGACGCTGATCCGGCAAAAGAGGGTCGTGTTTTTGCATACTACGGAAGAAATACCTGGCCACAGGCAAGCCCGAACTGGACAGCAGATACACAGCAGGACGGTGCATCGTTTGGCGGCTCCGTAGCATTCGCCGGTGATGTCAATGGTGACGGATACAGCGATGTAGCAATAGGAATTCCGGACTATGAAAACGGACAAACCGACGAAGGTCGTGTACTTGTTTACTTCGGTGGTACAACAGGATTAGGTACAACAGCAAATTGGACAATGGAAATTAATCAGGCCGGCGGCAGCTTCGGTGATGCCCTCGCAGGTGCAGATATGAACGGTGACGGATATTCGGATCTTATCATAGGAGCTACCAATTATACCAACGGTCAGCAAAACGAAGGTAGTGTATTTGTATACAATGGCAGTGCAACCGGTCTTTCCCTTGAGTCGAATATGACAGCTGAAAGCGATCAGGCATCGGCAGGATTCGGATATTGTGTTGCTAATGGCGGTGATTTTAATGGTGATGGACGTACTGATATGTTTATCGGGTCACCGTTTTATGATAATGGTCAGAATGATGAAGGCCGTGTTTATGTCTACAATGGTCGGTACAGCGGATTATCTGCATCGGCAAACTGGGCTTCTGAAGGTGTTCAGGCTCTTGCCGAACATGGATATACCGTTTCAGCAGCCGGTGATGTCAATGGGGATGGTTTTGCCGATGTTCTTGTTTCGGCTCCCTATCATGATGCTACTTTTGTCGATGAAGGACGTGTGTATTTGTATTTAGGCAGTGCAAACGGACTCTCCACGACTCCTGCGTCGAGTTTGTCTCCGGTAGCTCAGGCGAATGCTCTTTTTGGATGGTCAGTAGCAGCCGCAGGTGATATTAACGGTGACGGATTCTCTGATATCATTATCGGAGATCCTTATTATGATGGTAATGGCGGATTAATTCTCGACCAAGGTCGCGCGTATGTATATTACGGTAGTCAGGTCGGCCTCAATGCTACTCCACTCATCATCGAAAGCGATCAGGCTGGAGCTATGATGGGATATTCAGTAGCAGGTGTCGGTGACGTTAATAATGACGGTTTTGCCGATATTGCCATCGGTGCTCCATCGTACGACAATGCTTTCACGCATGAAGGTCGCGTTGTAATCTATTATGGAAGCGCCAATGGAGTTAGCTTTAATAATGCATGGGTGAATGACGGTGGTCAAGCAGGTGCTAACTATGGTAACAGTATAGCCGCGGCCGGTGATGTGAATCGTGATGGTATCTCAGATGTGATTATAGGTGCTTATCTTTATGATAACGGTGAGTCTGATGAAGGACGAGCGATGATTTATTACGGTACTAATAGCGGGCTCTCTGCTACAGCAGGATGGACCCAAGAAGGTAATCAAAACGGTTCGTACTACGGATATGCAGTCGGTACAGCCGGAGATATCAATGGCGACGGATACAGTGATGTGCTCGTAAGTGCCATCTGGTATGATAGCACCTTTAGCAATGAAGGTCGTGTCTTCGAATATAATGGCAGTGCGTCAGGGGCATCGGTCAATCCTTCGTGGGTTTCGAACGGTGGACAAGATGCAGCGGAATTCGGACATTCTGTTTCGGCAGTAGGAGATATCAACGGAGATGGATACGGAGATGTGATTATCGGTATGCCTCTCTATGACAATGGCCAGATTGACGAAGGTAAAGTAGATCTCTATTACGGTTCATCAACAGGACTTACAACGTCTTCATGGACCGGCGAAGCAAATCAGGAAAATACTTTTTACGGATGGAGTATCGCCGGTGTCAACGATGTCAATGGTGACGGAAACCCTGATTTCATCGTTGGTGCACGGAAAGCAGATAATACCTTAAAAGACAGAGGTCGTGCATCAGTGTATTATGGCAATGCTGCAAATGGTACACGCGTATCGCCAAGCCAATTTAAAGCAGATTTTACTTCTCCGCTCGTACCCGTACTCAGATCGCAATCTGCTACCTCCGTCGGACTTGCAGTGTTTGCAAAGGCAGCACCCGGACGAGTTGAAGTGAAAGCACAATTCGAAGTAAAGCCACTCGGTACAGCATTTAACGGTAATGGACTCACAGTGACCTCATCCTGGACTGACATCGGTACTTCCGGCGTCGTCCTTAATCAAGTCGTGAACGGACTTACCAATAATACTTCTTATAAGTGGAGAGTACGCCTCCAGTATCGCGCAAGCAACGGTGCTCTTCAGCCGTACAGCCGCTGGTACAACAACAACATCAATTCTCCATCAGAAGCTGATTTCCGAACAGGATCTGTCTGTAATTTAATTGCAAATGCAGGCTCTGATGTAGTGGTATGTGCAGGCAATGGTGCGGTAATCGGAAAAACCGCGAGCGGTGGTATTCTACCTGTCACATATCTTTGGGAGCCACCGACAGGTCTGAGCTCTACTGCAATTGCTAATCCAGTAGCGAATCCACAAGTATCGACAGTTTATGTTGTTACAGCAAACGATGCGAATGGTTGCGTGTCTCGCGATACCGTCTCGGTAGTCGTGAAGCCGAATGTTGCCGTCGTCGCCGGCGAGGACGTTGGTGTATGCTCAGGTGAAACTGTTCAGCTCAATGCTCAAGTTGCCGGTGGAACTGCTCCATTTACGTATTCATGGGAGCCTCCATTTTCTCTCAACAACAGATTAATCAAAAATCCAACTTCGACGCCTTCGAATAATACCACTCTTGTTGTAACAGTTACCGATGCAAATGGCTGCATCTCCAGAGATACTATTTTGGTGAAAGTATTCCCAAAAGCAGACCGTCCTGCAATTGTACAATCAAAAGACACACTTACCGCATCTGTGGCAACGAAATATCAATGGTACAAAGACGGCGTGGTCATCGTCGGTGCGACTTCGCAAAAAATTAACATTGATACATACGGAAAAGGAACATATACAGTAGTCATAACAAATGAAAATGGATGTTCTGCTACTTCCAATCCTATTTTTGTAATCCCAAGCGGTGTCGAAGAAGACGAAGCACTCGCAGGATTCGCCGTTTATCCGAATCCAACAAGTAATACCTGTACTGTGCAGGCACAACTCCAATCGCCGACTACCGTACGTATTATGTTGAATACCGTACTCGGCGAGAAAGTATCTGAATGGAGCGAACTGGCACAGCCCGGACAATTCATGAAGAATATTGATTTGAATACTTTACCGTCAGGTGTCTATCTTCTTCATTACTATGAAGGACAAAAACACTTGATTCGTAAGGTGGTTAAAGAATAATTCATCGTGTCTGATTATATCTCAACGGGAGAAAGAGTGTTCCATTCCTTCTCCCGTTGTTTATTTATACCTTCATGAAAATATCCCTCCGTATCCGCCTTACTGCCTGGTACAGCGCAATTGTAGCATTGACTCTGACAGCTCTCGGCGGAATAGCATATTTTGCCGTTTCCAATGAGTTAAATCAAAATCTTGATTTATCACTCATGAGAGTAGCATCATCACTCGATAGAATTATTCAAAAAAAACAGACCGAAACGAAAATTCCCCTTAAACCTGCGCCCATACGGAAGAAAAAAACGAAGAAAGAACGCCTACTGTCCGATAGCGTAAAACAGGATTCGTTTGCTTTCTTTCGACAAAATGAAGTGATGCCCGTCGGCAGCTCCGTCGATGAACCGGATTCTTCACAAGAGGAAGATCAGAATCCTGTATGGTCGGCTGTCTATGAACATATTCTGCTGAATTCTAAAAACTACTTTATTCAAATTGCCGATCTTAAAGGACAGGTGGTCTATCGGTCGGAGAATCTACAGCCGGACTCCTTGCCGGTGTTTGCTAAAATTTCAGAAGTGGAAGCAAGCAGCGACGAACGTAAATTCATTGCCATTCAATATGATAATCAGGAATTGCGTTTGTTTGCCACCCGCACAAAATTCGCTCAGATTTCGATCGGTTATACGGTCGTGGAGATTCAGGAAACACTCAATAATCTGTTCTTTTATCTCATGATTGCATTTCCTGTCGTGCTGATAATTTCGACCATCGGCGGTTGGTTTTTGGCAAAAGTATCACTCAATCCTATCGACGATATTACGCGATCGGCACAGGAAATTACGGCACATAATCTCAGTCAACGACTGCCGATTCCACCGACAAATGATGAAATTGCACGGCTTACAGCCACGCTGAATCAAATGATTGAACGCCTTGAAGCATCCTTTATTCAGATTAGGCAATTTACTTCTGATGCCTCTCACGAACTCCGCACCCCGCTCGCCATCCTCATGGGTGAGCTCGAAGTGGCGCTGCGCAGTCCCAAAACAAACGATCAACTGACCGATATTCTCTCGAGTTCGCTCGAAGAAGTCACCCGCCTCTCCAAAGTCGTAAAAAATCTCCTCGAAATCTCACGTGCCGAATCGGGGCAAGTAAAAATCGACATGGAGTCTGTCAATATAAGTCATTTGTTAAAAGATATTTGTGAGGATGTGGAATTACTTGCCGAAGAAAAATCTCAAACACTTGAAACCAAAATCGAATCCGGACTCATCATCACCGGTGACGCAGTACGCCTGCATCAGGCGTTCCTAAATGTACTCGATAACGCCGTAAAATATACGCCCGAGAAGGGGTCGATACTTGTACGGTTAATTCGTGAGAATAAATGGGCTATACTGAGAGTAAGCGATACCGGTGTCGGTATTCCCGAACACGACGTGCCCCATATTTTTGACCGGTTTTATCGCGTTGATAAAGCCCGCTCGCAGGATGTACAGGGCAATGGTCTCGGTCTTGCAATTGTAAAATGGATTGTCGAAGCGCATCACGGAACGATTATGGCGGAAAGTACGGTAGGGAAGGGAACTATCTTCACGATTCGCTTAAAATTAGAGTAACAGCGCACGGCTTGGCAATTTCCTTTGATTTTCCCCCAAAAAAGCCCTAATTTTGCGGCTTCTATTTTTTTGAATCTGCTTGGCACGGCAATATATTCCCGAATTTGGCTCACATGTACACACAATTACCCGATAAACTCAGCTATCCCGATCTCGAAGTCGATGTTCTCAATTTTTGGGAGACCAATCACATCTTCGAGCAATCCCTCGAGCTCCGCAAAGACGCCCCATTCTTTAACTTCTATGAAGGACCTCCGACCGTCAATGGCAAGCCGGGAATTCACCACCTTATGGCTCGTACTCTCAAGGACTTAATCTGCCGCTATAAAACTATGAACGGGTATTATGTTCGCCGTCAGGCAGGATGGGACACGCACGGTCTACCGGTCGAAATCGCGGTCGAAAAGCAGCTTGGACTCGTCAATAAATCCGATATCGAGAAAATGGGTGTCGAGAAATTCAACCGCGCCTGCAAAGAAATGGTGTATAACAACATCAAAATGGACGGCGGCTGGAGTGATTTTACCCGCCGCATGGGCTATTGGGTGAATATGGACACGGCGTATATCACGTGTACGAATGATTATGTTGAATCAGTCTGGTGGGCACTTAAGCAATTCTTTGATAAAGGGTTAATCTATAAAGGATTTAAAGTCGTGCCACAGTCGCCGACCATCGAAACACCCCTGAGCTCCCATGAGCTATCGCTCGGCTACCGCGAAGTGCGTGACCCGAATTGCTACTTAAAATTAAAAATTACCTCTTCAAATGTGCCTGATGTAATCGGCGCCTCCGTTCTCGTCTGGACGACTACTCCCTGGACACTCTTTGCCAATACCGCTCTCGCCGTCGGTGAATCAATTGAATATGTACTTGTGAAAAACACACGTCCGGTCGATGGTGCTCCGGCAAGCGAACTTCTCGTGCTCGCGAGTACCAGACTTGCCATTCTTGAAGGAGAAGTAGAAGTATTATCTACTTTTACCGGCAAAGAGTTACTTGGTTCGCGGTATGAACAGATCTTCATCGATTGCGCTATCGATCTTGTCAAGTATCCAAACGCGCTCAGCTTTTTGGGTGGAAATTTTGTTTCGACTGATGATGGCTCCGGCGTGGTGCATCTTGCTCCTGCCTTCGGTGTCGATGACTTTGAAATGTCGAAGAAATTTGGTCTGCCAATGCTGCAGCCGGTGACGCCGAACGGACATTTTACGACTGAAGTTGTAGATTTTGCCGGACGTGCGATTAAGAATTTCAAATACGCCGATCACAATGAAGAAGGTGCCGATAAAGATATTATCATCGCGCTAAAAAAAGCAGGGAAGATTTATAAGTCTTCAATGGATTATGTCCACAGCTATCCGCATTGCTGGCGAACCGATAATCCGGTCATGTATTACGCGCGTAACTCGTGGTTTATCAAGTCGCCGGAATACAAAGAGACGATGATTGCGCTCAACAAAACCATCCGCTGGCAGCCGCCGGAAATCGGTGCCGGTCGCTTTGGTAACTGGCTCGAAGAAGTCAAAGACTGGTCGCTCTCCCGGGACAGATTCTGGGGCACACCACTCCC
>JBPOHH010000092.1:0-1892 GCA_052035765.1 Bacteroidota bacterium | reverse complement strand
GAAGCAAGATAATCTTTGGTTTTATAGACGGTAAGTGTAAAGTAATCCTTGAGCATAGCTACCGATGCGGTATCGCCGAATTCTGTGAGCTGCATCGTAAGTTTCGCGCTTCTATTACCGAGCGGCTGAGCGGATAATGCGGTATCTAGAGTAGCAGTATACGCGATAAAAAATGAGTCGATCTTGCCGTTTTCTACTCTGTAGGGAAATGTCTGAGTGCGTAAATAATCAAATTCTTTGTACTCAAGTGTAACCGGATTGACTCTCTGCACAGCAAAATGAGGGAAGAGATTCTCCGCAATCTGAAGTGGCACATTGCCGGTGTTGTTGAGCGTTACAATCCGAGTCACCGGCTTGGAATTCTTTAATAAAACAATCACAAAATCATTGGTATCTGCCCGAATTCCAAGCTCATTGGTATGAAATATCTCACCTTTCGGCTGTGCAAACGCCGTCGTTACAGCCGAAGCAAGCAGAAAAATGATGAGAATTCCATGTTTAATGGCAGATAAAAGTTGATACTTCACAGGTGCTATCGATAAAGAATGCGTAGTGGAGGATGATTAATGAACAAAGAGCAGCTTCATCACATTAAGCAAGCCGGCCGGAAGCAAGCCGAGCAGTACGACTGCTGCAGATGAAAGGATGAGGGTAATCCCTGCAAGTCCTGTTTCACCGCCCATTTGTGACTCTTCATTCGGTTCGGTAAAGTACATCTTGACAATTAAACCAATATAAAAATACACCGAGATAACCGACGAAAGCACAGCAACCACCGTAAGCCAAGTATAGCCGGCCTCGATAGCCGCCGTAAATAAATAATACTTCCCGAAGAATCCGGCAAACGGAGGAATGCCGGCGAGCGAGAGCATGAACATTGCCATCAGCGCTGCAAGCACCGGATGACGCTTGCTGAGTCCTGCATAATCGGAAAGCTCGAGATTCTTCTCGCCGTGTTTTTCAAGAACAGAGACAATCACAAATGCGCCAAGCTGCATAAATAAATAGGCAGTAAGATAAAACATAATCCCATTAATTCCGCTTGTAGATATCATCGAGTGACCATCATTGACCGACTCAGCTACCAAGCCCATCATCAAATACCCTGCATGAGCGACCGATGAATAGGCGAGCATACGTTTGATATTCGTCTGTGCGAGCGCGCTGATATTCCCAACAAGCATCGTGGTCGCTGATAAAAGTGCGAGGACCATTTGGAGTTTCGTTCCACCCGCCGGAGACACAATCGCAATAATTGGCATAAGTGCCGCAAATGCAGCGACTTTACCTGCTGTCCTCATAAAAGCCGTCACGACTGTCGGCGCACCTTGATAAACGTCAGGTGCCCATTGATGAAAGGGAAATGCTGCCGCTTTGAAGCTGAGACCAATGATTAAAAGTCCAATTCCAATCATCATAAGTGCAGGGAAATGAAGAGGTTGTCCGGCTGCTGCGAAAATTAAATTATAACTCATGCTGCCGGTAGCGCCATAAATCAACGCCATGCCATAAATCAGAAATCCGGTCGCAAACGAACCGAGTAGGAAATACTTCAGCGCAGCTTCAATCGAGCGAACAGACTGCCGTGTGTAGCCGGCAAGCACATAAAAACACACCGACATCACTTCAATTCCAATGAATAAAGTCAGGAGGTTCGCCGCATGGGCTATGAGCATCATACCACTGACGGCAAACATCATAAGTGAATGGAATTCATCCTGTTCCAAGCCCTCACGCTGCATATAGGGGCGTGCTGCAAGGAGTGTCAGCACACCGGCAGTGCAGAAGAGAATATCGAAAAATGCTCCAAAACTTCCGAGTGTAATCATACCATTGAACGCTGTGCCGCTCTTCGTGAGTGTCAGCGCCGAGAGGGCAGCCGTCACCAGAAG
>JBPOHH010000296.1:0-2129 GCA_052035765.1 Bacteroidota bacterium | reverse complement strand
AGCAATAAAAATTGTATGGCAATTCTCGATTAAGACCGCAAGAACCAAGATGGCAACTAAATATCAGAAGGTCAATCCTGACAATAGAACATCTGACAAAACTTAGATGACAATGTACTTACGACTTAAAAACTTACGACTTAAAAACTTACGACTTACGACTTAAAGACTTAAAAAAACTCACTTATCCACCAACCCCCGCCCGGTCTTTTGAATAAGATTCTGTTCTTGTAATTCCGTATAAATCCCGTCGAGCATACCATTAATAAACGCCGGGCTATTGTCGGTGGAGAAGCGTTTAGCGAGGTCAAGGGCGACATTGATCGACACTTTCGGCGGAATTTCGGGGAAGGAGATGAGTTCGGCGATCGTCATACGAAGGAGAATGCTGTCGAGCAGTGTTATGCGCTCGGAGTCCCAATTCTGCGAAAAGCGTTCGATGAGGCCTTCGCTGAACCCTGCGTGTTGATTCGTCGCTTCGATTAATTCACGGATAAATTCCACATCTTCCATATCCCAGCGAATCGTTGTATCTGCTTCCATCTCAGCGATTTCATCGGGTGTGAGCAGGCGATTTTCATCGGGTGCATCATCACCGAATTCAAATTCACGGAAGATAATATGTTGGAATACATCCTGCCAGCGGATACCGGAATTCTCGCAGGCGCAGAGAATCTGGAGTGCTTTTTCGCGGGCGAGATGGCGTGAACCGTTGACATGCCGAGCTTTACTCAGTGGGAAATCAGGAACGTTGGGCTTCATAGACTATGAACGTGAAAGAAACAGAAAAAAATGGCGAACCTTTTGTTTTGTAAATTAATTACGACGCAAAGGTTCGCCTTGACATTTATACCTCACGGGCACGATACTTACCGGCGAATATCCGGCTTACCGATGTAATTACCGTGAATATGACCGATGCGCGCGATGCGTTCTTCGGCGATAGCATTGGATGCTTCAATCGTCAGGATATTACGTTCGGCTGCTGTTTTATAAATCGTCGAGAGAATATCATAGATACCTTCGGCTTGTGCGAGTACGCGATCTTTGCGGTAGCCATCGATTTCGGAGGCGACATTCATGAGTCCGCCTGCGTTAATAACATAATCCGGCGCGTAGAGAATGCCGCGTTCGCGGAGCATTTCGGCATGTTTTTTCTCGACGGCGAGTTGATTATTGGCGCCACCTGCGACGACGGCGCATTTGAGATTCGGGATAGAGTCATCATTGAGAATTGCACCTAAAGCGTTGGGCGAGAAGATATCACAGTCAATGGTTGTAATCGCATCCGGCTGCACGAATTCCGCGCCGGTTTCAGCGGCTACTTTGAGTGCTTTTTCGGTGTAAATATCGGTCACATAGACTTTTGCGCCTTCGCGTACTAGGTGTTCGATGAGGAACGTCGCCACATTCCCGGCGCCCTGCACGGCAATTTTCTTGCCTGCCAGCGAATCACTGCCGAATTGCGCTTTAGCGGTCGCTTTGATACCATGATACACACCGAATGCGGTAAACGGGGACGGGTCACCGCTTCCGCCTTGTCCGCCGACACCGGTGACGAACTTCGTTTCCATCCCAATCCATTCCATATCTTTGACCGACGTACCGACATCTTCTGCGGTTATATAGCGTCCGCCGACGGCTTCCACCGCGCGGCCATACGCCCGAAATAATGCTTCTGTTTTTTGTGTGCGGGAATCCCCGATGATTACTGCTTTTCCGCCACCGAGGTTGAGTCCGGCTACGGCTGCTTTGTACGTCATTCCGCGCGAGAGGCGTAATACATCGGTTAATGCATCGGCATCACTGGCGTATTGCCACATTCGGGTACCGCCGAGGGCAGGACCAAGAACGGTATTATGAATTCCGATAATTGCTTGCAATCCCGATTTTTTATCCGAACAAAAAATGATTTGTTCGTGTCCATAGCTTTCGATGCTATTAAATAATTCCATGAAAAACCCTTTGAAGTGATAGCCAAAAACTGTAATAACGTTAAATGCACTGCAAAAATAGCAAAATCCCGCTGAATTGACGGGTGCAGACTTTGAGTTTGCTGTGGTGCTTGGTATTTTGGGGGCTTGGAGGCTTGAAGGGCTTGAAGGACTTGAAGGGCTTAAGGGACTTAA
>JBPOHH010000413.1:0-5977 GCA_052035765.1 Bacteroidota bacterium | reverse complement strand
CGCTTTTATGCTTTTCTTTTTCGATAAAATTTTTGGCAATTTTCAGACGTTTTTTTTGCCGAAAATCCCACAGTGCAAATGACACAGCCACCACTAACCCTAAAGCTAACATATACTTCTGCTGCTGTTGTCTTTTTTGTTCGATAAGAATCACCGCATCTTCTTTCTCTTGATCATACTTTAATTGAAGTTGGGTAATCATCTTGGATTTATCACTGCTATAGACCGAATCTTTCTTGATAGTGTACATCTTAAAATTCTCATACGCATCCTTGTACTTCCCGTTGATCGAATCGATTTTGCTGATAATGAGATACGTGTCATATTCGTGCGTTCCAATCTCTCTACTCACAATATTTGCGCTATCCATGTACAGCTTGGACTGTTGCAATGCTTCAGATATCGTTGCAATCCTAAATTTTACAAATCGGGTATCAATTACCGGGGTCGAATCTGTCGCAAGGAGAAAATACGCCCATCCCAAATTTCCGTAAGCCGATACCATCCCGTCTTTATCTCCCAATTCTCGATACATTTCTAATGCTCTGAATTTATAGTCGAGCTCTCTGTATCGATCTTTTTGATCGCCTAATGCAATACCGATATTGACTAAATTCCTGGCAATTCCATTTTTATTTCCGGATTCTTCTTCGAGTCGTAACGCCTTGAAATAATAGTCTAGTGCGGTACTATCGATATGCTGTCGGAGATAAATATTTCCCATAAAACGTAGATTCTCTGCCAAGGCAGCTTTATCATGAATCTCTTCATTCATTCGAATTGCTTTCAGCAAATATTCTTTTGCCTTCGGATAATCATTCTCGAATACATAGACGAGACCAATTTTACCGCTGACTTTTGCTTCGCCGGCTAGATCGTGAAGCTCTTCGAACAGTTTTAACGCCTGAAAATAATGTTCTAACGCTTTCGAATATTCTGACTTCGAATAATAATTATATCCGATGCTGATATATGCGTTGGCTTTACCTTTATTCCACTGTAATTTTCCGGCTAATTCCAATCCTTTTTTTCCATACATAATTCCTTCATTCGGCTTGGTTGTAAAGTAGTAATAGCTAAGGTCATTGAGCACATTTACCTTATTGCTATCTTCTTTACTTTTAGGGAGTTCAACAAGAAGTGAGTCAATGCGATCCTGCCCTTGTTTTTGAGCCGCCGTTGGGTAAACCATCCACATACTGACCAATATTGACAGTACCAATAATTTCATAATTGTTCCACAAAATACATTGCTAATTTCCCTTTATTTTTTGCATCAATTTCACCGCGATATTCACACGTAAATTTGTCTTTTACGAGCATGTAGGTAGACTCCGAAATATTGATTTTTCCGGGTTCGGAATTTTGCTCCATCCGCGCTGCAGTATTGACCGTATCGCCCCAGATATCATACGCGAACTTCTTCACACCGACGATACCCGCGACCACACTTCCGGAGTTAATTCCAATGCGAATTTCAAAGGTTTTTACGCCAAAATTTTCACGTCTTTTTTTCATAAATTCCCGAATTTCCAGCGCGGCATTCACGACATGTACTGCATGATGTTCATCGGCTTGCGGCAAGCCGCTCACGGCGAGATATGCGTCGCCGATGGTCTTGATTTTTTCGATCGAATATTTCGTCATTATTTCATCAAAACCTATGAAACATGCATGTAATTCATCGACTAATTCTTGGGGAGAAAGCTGCTCGCTGACGGTGGTGAAATTCTTGAAATCGGTGAAGAGTACAGTCACATTATCGAAATGTCTCGCGCTCGCGCTGCCCTTGGACTTGAGCTCTTCGGCTACTTCTTTGGGGATGATATTCAGGAGTAAAGAATCGGATTTTGTTTTTTCTGTTTTGATTCGATTACGTTGACGATAGACGACGAATAGGAATATCAGTGATCCGGCAAGACCTATCGTGATGGAATTTTGAATATTTGCCTGCTGAATATCTTTTTTTTCCTGTTCGGCTTTCGTGGCAGCGTCTTTTTTATCAACGTCATATTTCAATAAAGTGGCGGTGATTCGATTATGGCTTTCGACGGCGGCGCTTGAATCTTTGAGCGAATTGTACAATTCAAGGTACTCATACGCAGTTTTGTGATTGCCCAGTAATTTTTCTATCTCGCTTTTTTGTTTGTATAATTCAATTAACTCATTCTCTATTATTTTGAATTTAACAATAGAACTATCGGTATAGGACTTGGCTTTTTGTAAGGCGATAGTTTTACTTCCCTTACATAATGTCTGCAACTGTTCCGGCGCAGCACCTTTGGCAAATGCTAAATACGAACCTCCCAGTCCGAAATAGTCCCAACCCCATATATAATCATAGTTCAATTTCCGGTTCAGCGCGATTGACTTTGAAAAATAAGCCATTGCATTCGGGAAATCGGAAAGCTTGTAATACGTAAGAGCTATGTTATCATATTGAATGAGGATAGTGTTATCATCATGTAATTCTTCAGCAAGTTGTAATGACTGAAAATGAAGTTCGAGCGCTTTGGTGTATTGTTTTGCTAAATAGTATGCAAATCCTACATTTAAATACATTGTTTCAAGGCCTTCTTTTGTCCCTGATTCTTTAAAGAGTTGTAAGGCTTTCGCACCGTATTCCAGAGCTGTATCGTAATCTAACAATCTACTATAAATACCCCCTATATTCCCATGAATCGAAGCTTGCAATACTTTGTCATCAATCTCCTCAGCATAATGCAGCACTTTTAAATTGTATTCCAACGCTTTAGAATAATTTTTTGCCTGAAAGTAAATATCGTTTAACAGCCCTACACACTGTCTGATAATAGCGTTATCCTTCACTTCTTTTGCTGTCTGAACAGCTTGAATTAAATACTGTTCAGCAGTTTTTGTATCCGGCGCAGTAATACCCAAACTCCTCAGTGTACCTGCAATAGATTTATTGTCATGTAGCTCCCTGAATAGTTGTAATGCTTGCTTAAAGTGCTTCACGGCATTTACCTTATCGTCTGCTCCATGGTAGCTGCAGGCGACCGCATAATGTGCTTTGGCAATACCGTATTTCCATGAGAGTTTTGTAGATAGCTCCATCGTCTGCCAGGCATATATACGACTACTATCAAGATAGCTTTGGGTGATGAGACGGTTTCTGTAATACGTATAGGAAAGCAGTTGTAATAGAAATGCTTTGTTGGTATCCGGCTTTGACCTGACAAGCTCAACGTGAAGTGAATCAATCACTTCACGGTATGATTTTTGGGCGGAAAGCTGCATCACGGAGCAGAGCATACCTATCAATAGTATCAAGATTTTTTTCATACTACACTTCTGTAATTTTCCACAAAATACATTGCTAATTTCCCTTTATTTTTTGCATCAATTTCACCACGATACTCGCACGTAAATTTCTCTTTTACCAGCGCATACGTCGTTTCTGAAATATTGATTTTTCCGGGTTCGGAATTCTGCTCCATGCGCGCAGCCGTATTCACCGTATCACCCCAAATATCATACGCGAATTTCTTCACGCCCACGATGCCGGCGACGACGCTTCCGCTGTTAATTCCGATGCGAATTTCAAAGGTTTTTGCGCCTAAATTTTCGCGGCGTTTGTGCATGAATTCTCGAATTTCCAGCGCGGCACGAACGACATGTTCTGCATGATGTTCATCGGCTTGCGGTAAGCCGCTCACGGCGAGATATGCGTCGCCGATGGTCTTGATTTTTTCAATTGAATACTTTGCCATTATTTCATCAAAACCTTTGAAACAGGTGTGGAGTTCATCAACTAATTCTTGAGGTGACAATTGCTCACTGATTTTAGTAAATGATTTAAAATCAGTAAATAACACCGTTACATTATCATAATGTTTGGCATCTGCCGTGCCTTTGGATTTGAGTTCTTCGGCTACTTCGGCAGGGAGGATATTCAGGAGTAAGCCATCGCTTCGGGTTTTTTCTTTGGTGATTTTGTTGCGTTGGAATAAGAATAATCCGGCAAAAAGGAGCATCACGCCGAAGCCGGCGACAAAACTATTGCGAACAAGTTTTTGCTTGTCGAGTTCTTTGGTCTGTAATTCATTATCTTTATTGAGGAGGGTAATTTGCTGTTCTTTCTTTTCCGTCTCGTATTGAATCTGGAGATTGGCGACCGACTGCGAGCTTTCTTTATTGAGGATACTGTCTTTAATAATGGTATACTGCTTATAGCTATCATACGAAGCTTTTGTATTACCTGATTTTTCATATAGTTCGCTTAAGAGGAGCAGTGCTTCGCTTTGGTAGTTCAGTTCCCCGGATACTTTAAGAATTGCCAAACATTTATTGATATTTTCAATTGCGACTTCATACCGTTTTTCAGGACGAACACCCATTTTTTGCAAGAGGGCATTGGGTGCATTTTTTAGGAGAGTTGCCATGCGGATATAGATCTGCACATCTAATAGTGTGCTCTTGACACTCGCATTTAACGTAATAGCTTTCTTAATATAGAAATACGCAGAATCATAGTTGGATAGTTGTATAAATGCATTTGATAGACCTGTATAGTTTTCGCATTCACCGATTTCAATATTGGATTCAATACCATGTTGAAGTGAAGCATGGTATTGTATAATCGCTTCAGGGTATCGCTTCTGAATTGCATAGATTTCTGCGAGTAATCCATAATTATATTGAAGTCCGGGACTATCATTCTGCACTTTACACCAAGTGATTCCCTTCTCCACGTACTCAATTGCCTGGTTATATTTTTTTAGTTGAATTAATGAGTTTGCCAAATTTGAAATAATGGCTGACTGATATTGAATATTACCTTCTTTCTCAGCCATTTTCAATGCGTTAAAATAGCACTGTTGCGCTTGAGTGTGATTACCCGTTGTATTATATACATTTGCAAGTGAAATATATGCACCGTCAATTATTCCGCTGGTTTTCGTAGCCAATCCAATTTTTAGAGCTATTTCAGCAGTTTCAATTGCTTTTACATAATCAGCATTGATATAAAATGCAGCACTTTCTGTTATATAACATTCTGCGATGGATACCGAATCACCTGCTTGAATATAAAGCGTACGTGCCTTCTCTACGTTTTCAAACGACTGTTGTACATTACTTCCTAAATAGTAATACATTGCGAAGAGAATCATCACTTGACCTTGCCCCCAGAGATTATTTGTTTGCTTGTATAAATCCAACGCTTTATTGAGAAGCATTACCTTTTCATCGCCGGATTTGAGTTTCGAAAGATTCAGGTAACAAGTAGCTATTCCACTGCTGTTACCTGATGCACGTTGCAAGGTCAGGGCTTTTTGAAGTAATTGCTCAACTTGGCTATATTGAACATTTTTACAAGTTTGTAACCGTGCTTTATTCGTATAGCTGTCTCCGAGTGCACGCTGATTGTGGAGTTTTTCTGCAAGGGCAATCGCCCGGTCGGCGCACACAATACCGCTATCGAGCTGCATGTAAAAATATACATCTGCTAATTTATTGAGAATATCGAGCTTGGTGTTGTCTTCTTTGGTGTAATTTGCATTCAGCCGCAGCAGGCTGTCGAGCTTCGCTTGCTGCGCATGGCAGATACATGTTCCCAAACACACAATCAACATGCAGATCAGAATTTTCATAATTGTTCCACAAAATACATTGCTAATTTCCCTTTATTTTTTGCATCAATTTCACCGCGATACTCGCACGTAAATTTATCTTTAACGAGCGCGTGGGTCGTTTCCGAAATATTAATTTTTCCGGGTTCGGAATTCTGCTCCATCCGCGCTGCGGTGTTCACCGTATCGCCCCAGATATCATACGCGAATTTCTTCACACCGACGATACCCGCGACCACACTTCCCCAGTTAATTCCGATGCGAATTTCAAACGTTTTTTCGCCTAATTTTTCGCGGCGTTTGTGCATGAATTCTCGAATTTCCAGCGCGGCACGAACGACATGTTCTGCATGATGTTCATCGGCTTGCGGCAAGCCGCAGAC
>JBPOHH010000268.1:0-4516 GCA_052035765.1 Bacteroidota bacterium | reverse complement strand
CCGGAGTAATTTTCAGTGAAGACAGCACTCAAATGGTGATCGTCGATAATGGAACTAAGATTACGGTCTTAAAGTCCCAAATTGCAAAGATTGTTTACGCTAGCAATGTTAAGTTGTTGGAGCCTACTTACAAGGAATTTAGTGCTTTAGGGCTGACTATCCTCCAGCCGGGTATCGTCAATCTAATCGGAGCATACGAATCAGGCAAGCTTGGCGGGAGACTCGCGATTGGTTATGTCGGCTCATCGTACGGCTTTCAGGGGAATTTCCTGTATAATTTAGGCAGGAGCAAGTTATTCAATCATCATGTCTCGTTTGGCGCCGGATATTCACATTATACTGTACCCGAAAAAACTGTTTTCGGCACCGTGGACGTGATTCGGGATTGGCAATATGTAGGCGGATTTTATGACTTGAATTATGGTGGTTTTTTTGTCGAGACCGGGCTCATGGTTGGTTCCGGTGATTTTTCAAATCCTCAATTTGCACTTCAGCTTGGATTTGTGCATGAATTCCGTTAATTACATATAATATAAATATCTTACAAATTATTATGATAACTCTTACGCGCATCGACTCGACGTCCATTACGGTCAATTCCGATGAAATTGAAACCGTGGAATCCTTCCATGATACGACAATTACCCTGCGCAGCGGCAGGAAAATCATCGTGAAGGAATCGGCATCAGCGATTATCGAAAAAGTCATTCACTTTCGCCGTGAATGTCAGAATCGTCTGCCGAATACCGGCTCTCCGTTATAACCTATGCCGTATGAATTCCTGCTCACGGCACTTCCCTTTCCTTATCAATACCAAGCGCATAGCATACGAAAGACCGATGGCTGTGTTTGCTCTGCTGTGCTGCATACTCGCCCTTCTTGCCCCTCATCGTTGCAGTAGCCAGCTTTTGGCTGCCCCGGTGGGTTCGCCCGATAGTACAATGCTAGAACGCAGGATACAATTCGGAACGAATAAAATTGGGAACATCTATATATTTTCGGCAGATGCAAGCGCGAGTCTACACACGCTCGGTGGCGCGCTCACGCTCGATCAGCGCTATCGCGGCATCGGACTACGTTCGGTCGGTGCATCATTTCGGGATGATGAACAGTTCCAGCTGCGCTTTGACCTCCCGATTGCCGACGGTACAAGTGTGATAACGCGGAATTTATTCGTCCTCTCGAACGACACGCGTAATATAGGTCTTGCGAATTTACAACGGATTCATTCTCTTGTCGGGATTATGGCACAGGTTTCGGAGACCTTCACGGTCGAGCTTCTTGGCGGTGGTGAACAGTTCCGCCAGCTCGGCACCAGCGCTACTGCGCCTACCTTTGCAGCCGGAGGCAAGCTCGCGCAGACTCCCATCGACGATTATGCATTAACCGGTGGGTTCCAAGGGAATTACACACGATTTTCACCCGAACGTACTAATGCCGACCTCGATGCCAATGCCTCCATTATCCGTGAACTCAACGACGGCAATGCCCTCCAGGCATCGGCCCGCTACCGCGTGCTGAATCGCGACTTTATTACTCCTGTCGGCACTTCATCGACTCTTGCGACCGAAAGCCGGCTCGAACAGCGCCTGAGCGTGACAGGAGGTCTCGTCTATACATTGTCGGACAAGTGGCAGGCAGAGATGCAGGCAAATTTCGACAATGGCGCTGTCGATAGAATGTATCGCCGTCCAATCACCGATATTCCAACGACTGCTGTCAAGCGTAAGCTGCGGGAATTCCAGATCTCTATCTCAACTGCTCTGCAATTCATGCACAATCATGGTCAGCAACGCATTGGAATTGAATACTTTGCACGGAATGAAGAAAACGGAACAGAGCGACGATTCCCTCTTAATCTACAAGATGAAACCACTATTCGCCTCTCGGAGAACCAACGGGACAACTCAGCACTCCGCACCCGGCTTTTCGGACAATCAGCCTGGTATATCTCCCCAAAAGACTCACTCGTTCTCAATGGTTCGATCGCTATCCTGCAGTATGATACTCCATCAGAGGTGAATTTTGATGACCGGGATGAACTCTCCGTGATGACCGAAGCACGGTATCAACGCAGGATTTCGAAAGGGCTGACAGCAGGATTTTCGCTTCAGCTGCAGATGCTGCATCTCGTGTATTTAAAGGCACAGCGGAGCGCACTCAACAATTGGAACCGTATTCTCAGTTTTGCACCATTGCTCACAATTTCCACCCATGGTCTGCAGATGCAGCCGCGATTCGAGGTACTTGCCAATTACACGGCGTATGATTTTGAAGAGCTCAGCGCTGATGTGCAGAGTTTTAGCTTCCGTCAGGTGAGCTACCGTGACTCCATCTCACTCGATCTTGGGAATAATTACCGCGCACAGTCTTTTATCTTTGCCCGGTATTTTGAGCGTGGACAATTGTCGTGGAGTACGTTTTCCGAGACCCCTCTGAGTAAGAATTACGAACAATTTATCAAGACGCTTATCTTCCTGCCGGTTGTCAGCGGTATTTCGGTCGGCTGCGGCGGTCGCTACTATGCGCTGCGGCAGACGTCGGTCTTCAAATCCTCGCCCTCCGGTTTTTCTTCCGATGGCATTCAGCAATTTTATGGTCCGGAAATTATGGCGGAATTACAATGGAATTCCGGCTCGAAATGCACGCTCAGCGGCTGGTATGAACGGCAATATGTCAATCATGTCTTCAATCGGGATGTGCCGAACCTCGTTCTGCAGGCACTCGTTTCATTTTGATTCATTTGTATATTCTCTTGAAAATTACATGCTTAATCTGATACTCCACTTCTGCCTGATACTCGGTTGTCTTCATTGCACCCTCACGCTTCGGGCTCAGGATATGCAACCCACTCAACGCGGGAAGCTGGCATCCAACGCAATGGTCGTCACCGCACATCCAATTGCATCAGCCGTCGGTGTCGAAATTCTCAAGTCCGGCGGTAATGCTATCGACGCCGCCGTTGCCGTCCACTTCGCTCTCGCCGTCGTCTATCCGAATGCCGGGAATCTTGGCGGCGGTGGATTCATGGTGCTCCGCCTGCACACCGGCGAGTCCAACACTCTCGACTTTCGTGAAAAGGCACCCGCAGGCGCTTCCCGCACGATGTATCTCGACTCCAATGGCAACGTACGCGGAAATTTCTCCCTCCAAACAGCACTCGCAAGTGGCGTACCCGGCAGCGTTGACGGGATGATAACCGCACACCGAAAATATGGGAAATTGGCCTTTGGCGTTCTGCTTGCACCTTCTATTCGCCTTGCTCATCAAGGATTTGCGATTACAGTCAGACAAGCCGCCGAACTCAACGCTACCGCAGCAGTCTTCCGCGAGGCGAACCCACAGGGTTGCGCGTTTATCGCTCCAACGCCTTGGAAAGCCGGAGACATTCTGCGTCAGCCGGAGCTCGCCAACACTCTCGAACGTATTCGCGATCTCGGGCGGGATGGCTTCTACTCGGGTGAGACGGCAGAGAAAATAGTCGCCGCTATGCGTGCTACAAGCGGAATTATTACTCTCGACGATCTGAAGAATTACCACAGTATATGGCGTGCACCACTTACCGGTAAGTACAATCAATATAATATTATTACCATGCCGCCGCCATCAAGCGGCGGAGTGGCGCTGCTGCAATTACTTACTATGAATTCGATGCAATTGCCGACCACACGCAGTCTTGACATCTCACAACGCGAACATCGTTTCGTTGAGTTCGAAAAACGTGTCTATGCCGACCGCGCGACCTATCTCGGCGACCCTGATTTTACGCATGTTCCTGTTCGGGAATTACTTGCTGAATCCTATCTTGAACGGCGACTCACCGGTTTTTCTCCCGTCGACGCCACGCCCAGCGCAAAAATTCAAGCCGGAAAGATTCCGTATCCTGAAAAGGAAGAAACCACGCATTACTCAATCATCGATGCCGAACGCAACGCCGTCTCGGTCACCACGACGCTCAATGACAGTTATGGCTCGAAAGTTGTGGTTGGCGGCGCAGGTTTCCTGCTCAATAATGAAATGGATGATTTCAGCATCAAGCCGGGCGTGCCGAATTATTACGGACTCATCGGCGGTGAGGCCAATTCCATTGCACCCCAAAAACGGATGCTGAGTTCGATGACGCCGACTATCGTAACCCGCAGCGACAGCAGTCTCTTCATGGTCGTCGGCACGCCCGGCGGGTCAACGATTATTACCTCTGTTTTTCAAGTAGTTACTAATGTCATTGAACGTAAAATGACCATGCAGGAAGCAGTCAATCAAAAACGCTTTCATCATCAATGGCTGCCGGACGAGATTAAATACGAGCAGGGAGCATTTTCAAGTGAAATTGAAAACAGCTTGAAAAGAAAAGGACATACCCTCACGCTCCGCGAAGCAATCGGACGGGTCGATGCCATCTTGGTTCTACCTGATGGCACACTTGAGGCAGGAGCAGACTATCAGCGAGGTGATGATACAGCCGACGGATATTAAGAATTTCAGGAGAATTGAAGTGTTCAATCGAATTTGCAAC